>DATMVH010000146.1:0-6057 GCA_035563395.1 Solirubrobacteraceae bacterium | reverse complement strand
CGCCCCGGATCAGGGTGACGGCGCGGCGCTGGTCGTCCAGCGCGGCCGCCAGCTCCGGGTCCTCGGCCACGCGCGCCTCGAGCTCCGCCCGGCGCGGTCCCTCGAGCGACCCGTCCGCAAGCGCCGCGAGCTCGCCCAGGAGGCGATCGTCGTATGGCTCCGAGATGCTCACGTAGCTCCCCTTGCAGACCAGGACGGCACGCCGCGCGCCGGCATTCCCCTCGCACACGCTACCCGGCCGGAGTCCTGACCGGGAACGGAGGCGCCCGGGCCGGGTGCGCGCGCCGCATAGGATCGCGCCATGCCCTCGCCGACCAAGTTCCTGCTGCCCGAAGACGCGATCCCGACGCACTGGGTCAACCTGCTGCCGGACCTGCCCGGGGAGCCGCTCCCGCCGCTCAGCCCGCGCACCGGCCAGCCCGCCGGCCCGGACGACCTGACGCCGATCTTCCCGATGGGGCTGATCGCGCAGGAGGTGAGCCCGGAGCCGGAGATCCCGATCCCGGACCCCGTCCGCGAGGCCTACAAGCTGTGGCGCCCGACGCCCCTGTTCCGGGCGCACCGGCTCGAGGCGGCGCTCGGCACGAAGGCGCGGATCTTCTACAAGTACGAGGGCGTCTCCCCCGCCGGCTCGCACAAGCCGAACACGGCGGTCCCGCAGGCGTACGAGAACGCGCAGGCCGGCATCCGCAAGCTCGCGACGGAGACGGGCGCCGGCCAGTGGGGGTCCTCGCTCGCGTTCGCCTGCTCGCTCTTCGGGCTGGAGTGCGAGGTGTTCATGGTCGGCTCGAGCTACGACCAGAAGCCGTACCGGCGCTCGATGATGGAGACGTGGGGCGCGGCCGTGCACCGCTCGCCGTCGGACCGCACGGAGGCGGGCCGCGCCCATGCCGAGCACGACACCGGCTCGCTCGGCATCGCGATCTCCGAGGCGGTCGAGGTCGCGGCGCAGGACCCGTCGTGCAACTACGCGCTCGGCTCCGTGCTCAACCACGTGCTCCTGCACCAGACGGTGATCGGGCAGGAGGCGATCGCCCAGCTCGACCAGGCCGGCGCCCGGCCCGACGTGGTCGTCGGCTGCGTGGGCGGCGGCTCGAACTTCGGCGGGCTGGTGTTCCCGTTCCTGCGCCGCGGCGACGACGTGCGGATCGTCGCGGCGGAGCCCGCGGCCTGCCCGACGCTGACGCGCGGGGTGTACTCCTACGACTACGGCGACACGGCCGGGACGACGCCGCTGATGCCGATGTACACGCTCGGCCACGACTTCGTCCCGCCGCCCGTGCACGCCGGCGGCCTGCGCTACCACGGGGACGCCCCGATGGTCTGCGCGCTCGTCCGCGCCGGCCGCGTCGAGGCCCGCGCGTACAAGCAGAACGAGACCTTCGAGGCGGCCGTGCGGTTCGCGCGGTCCGAGGGGATCATCCCGGCGCCCGAGCCGGCGCACGCGATCCGGGCGGTGATCGAGGAGGCGTCCGACGGCGAGGAGAAGACGATCCTCTTCGGCCTCTGCGGCCACGGGCACTTCGACCTCGCCGCCTACGACGCCTACCTCGCGGGCCGCCTCGAGGACCCGGAGTTCTCCGAGTCGGATCTCGAGGCGGCCCTGGGGAACCTGCCGGAGGCTCCCGTCATCGCGTAACGGCTGGGCCGGTGCTCGGCGTCCGGCTGACCGAGTCGAACGATCAGCCGAGCGCCGGGCAGCCTCCCGCCTGTGCGCCGGCAGCTGACACCTACTCGTAGGCGAGTGCAGCCAGCACGTTCGTGCGCGCCGCGCGCCGCGCCGGCAACACCGCGGCGAGCACCCCGGCGAGGATCGCGACCACGGTGAACCCGGCGAGCGAGCCGGCCGGGATCGCGAAGCTCAGGCCCTCGTCGGCGAGCTGCGACGTCACCACGGCGGCGAGGCCGAGGCCGGCCGCCATGCCCAGCGTGGCGCCGATCAGCGCCGTGATGACGCTCTCGTGACGCACCATGCGGCGCACCTGCCGCGGCGTCATCCCGACCGCCCGCAGGGTGCCGAGCTCGCGCGTGCGCTCGAAGGTCGCCAGCACCAGCGTGTTGACGATCCCGAACAGCGACACGATCACGGCCAGGGCGAGCAGCACGTAGAAGACGGCCAGCAGCTGGTCGACCATCTGCAGCTGCTCCTCGACGTAGGCGTCGCGCGTCCGCACCTTCGTGTCGGGGAACGCGGCCAGCGCGCGCGCCGGGTCGCCGCCCTTGGCGAACAGGTACGCGTTGCGGTCGTTCTCGAACGCGCCGTCGTAGGCGGCGCGGCTGATGGTCACGGGCCCGAGCGCCATGACGTCGAGCACGGGCGAGGACTCGATGCCGCGCACGACGAGCCGGAGGTCCGTGCCCTTCGCGGACGTGAGCGTGAACGAGTCCCCGACGCCGAGCCGGTGCTCCTTCGCCCAGCCCTCGTCGACGATCGCGCCGTCGCGGCCGAGCATGGCCGGGACGCGGTCGTCGCCGTGCGCCCACTCGAACGAGTAGATCCCGCCGACGGTCGCCGGCTCGATCGCGTTGACCGTCTCCTTCTGGCCGAACGCGAGCCCGCGATCCTGCCGGATCCCCGTCACCCGCCCGCCCGCGTCGGCGATCGCCCGCCCCACCGCCGGATCCGTCGGCGACCAGCCGTCGGCGCCGGTGATGACGTGCGTCGCCGCGACGCGGTCCTCGAGCGTCCCGCGCGTCGTGTCCTTCAGCCCCGCGGCGATCACGGTGACGACGGTCACGAGCGCCACGCCGATGGTCAGCGCCGTCGCGGTGGCGAGCGTGCGACCGGGCTGGCGCATCGCGTTGCGCCGCGCGAGCCCGCCGGCCACGCCGCCGATCGCCTGGCCCGGCCGGCCGAGGACGGAGGCCAGCCCGCGCACCGCGCGCGCCGGCAGCCGGACGCGGCCGGCGCCCGGCGTCGCGCCGCGCAGCGCCGCGACCGGCGCCACGCGGGTCGCCCGCCAGGCCGGGATCAGGCCCGCGGCCAGCGTCACCACCGTGCCGACGACCAGGGACACCACGATCGTCCGCGTGGCGAACACCGTGCCCGCGTCCGGCAGCGCGATCTGCATGGAGTCGAAGATCGCGTCGAGCCCCTTCGCGAGCCCGAGGCCCGCGACGAGCCCGACGAGCGACGCGCCGGCGCCGAGCAGCAGCGCCTCGCCGAGCACGGAGCCGAGCACCTGCCGGCGCTCCGCCCCGACCATGCGCAGCAGTCCGAGCTCGCGGGTCCGCTGCGCGACCGTGATGGAGAGCGTGTTGAAGATCGTGAACGCGCCGACGAGTATCGCCACGCCGCCGAACACGAGCAGGACGATCCGGATGATCGAGATGAACTGCTCGAGCCCGTCGAGCGTGAAGCGGTCCTGCGCCTGGGCGGTCACGACGGACGCCCGGGGAACGGCGGCCGCGACGGCGGCGCGGAGCTCGGCCGCCGGCACGCCGTCGCGACCGGCGACGAGGATGCCGTCGACGCGCGTCCCGCGCTCGAACAGCTGCTGCGCCGTGCGCAGGTCGAAGACGGCGGCCGTGGCCACGCCGAGCGACTTCACGGCGCCGAAGCGCGCGACGCCGACGACCTCGAACGGCCGCGCGTGGCCCCGCGTGGTGATCCGCACCGTGGAGCCGATGCCGTAGCGCTGGTCCTCGGCCGTCGCGGCGTCGAGGACGACCTCGCCCGGCCCCGTCGCCCAGCGACCCGCGTCCAGCCGGAACGGCGTCAGCCGCTCCGTTCCGGGCGTCCGGGCGTCGAAGCCGACGCCGAAGTACGGGCCGTCGCCCGCCGGCTTGCCGTCCCGCTTGATGATCTTCGCCTCGTCCGTGATGTCCGCCGCGGCGACGGCGACGCCGGGAACCGCCCGCACGCGCTCGAGCAGCGACGCGCCGACGGTCGGGCGCCTGGCGGTCCAGTCGCTCGCGTCGACCTTGAACGCGGTGCGGGCGACGACGACGCCGTCCGTGCCGTCGTAGGCGGCGCGCGACAGCGAGTCCGCCGCGCCGCGCATGGTGTCGGTGATCGTGAAGGCCGCGCTGACCATCGCCACGCCGAGCACGACGGCGAACGCCGTCAGCGCGGTGCGGAGCGGCCGCGCGGCCAGTCCCTTGAAGGCGAGCCGCAGCATCAGCGCGCGGCCTCCCGCATGGCGGCGACGACGTCGTCCTCGGACGGCCCGGCGAGGTCCCCGACCAGCCGGCCGTCGGCGAGGAACAGCACGCGATCGGCGGTGGCCGCCGCGTGCGCGTCGTGCGTGACCATGACGATCGTCTGGCCGTCCTCGGCGACGGCCTCGCGGAGGAGGTCGAGCACCGCGGCGCCGGCCGCCGAGTCGAGGTTCCCGGTCGGCTCGTCGGCGAACAGCACCGTCGGCCGCGCGATCAGCGCCCGGGCGATCGCGACGCGCTGCTGCTGGCCGCCGGAGAGCTCGGACGGCTTGTGGTCGCGGCGCTCGGTCAGGCCGACGCGCGCGAGCAGCGCGTCGAGCTCGGCGCGCGAGGGCTTGCTCCGCGCGATGGTGAGCGGTAGGACGATGTTCTCCTCCGCCGTGAGGGTCGGCAGCAGGTTGAACGACTGGAAGACGAACCCGATGTGCTTGCGCCGCAGCTTGGTGAGGCGGCGGTCCGGCAGGGCGGAGATCTCCTCGCCGGCGACGTGGACGGAGCCGGAGTCCGGGCGGTCGAGCCCGGCGAGCAGGTGCATCAGCGTGGACTTGCCGGAGCCGGAGGGCCCCATGACGGCGGTGAACTGGCCGGCCGGGACGTCGAGCGAGACGCCGCGCAGCGCGTGCACGGCGGTCTCGCCCTCGCCGTAGCGGCGCGTGACGGCGACCGCGGAGACGGCGGACGCGACGGCGAGGCCGGGGGCGTCGAGCAGGGTCAACGGGAGCGTCCTTTCGTGGGGTTCAAGCGGCCGCGGTCCGCGCGATGCGGTCCACGGCCACGCCGAGCGCGCCGGCGTGCAGGAGGGCGGCGGTGGCCTCGGTGGCGACACGCCCGAACAGGCCGCCGCCGGGACGGACGGAGACAGAAGCGCAGACCTCGCTGCCGCGGCCGGCGGCGGTCGCCCGGTAGGCGACGTCCATCGCGACGGGGCCGCGGGCGCTCAGCGCGAGGCGGCCGTCCGTGGCCTCGTGGACCTCGACGTCGAAGCCGACGCGCCGGCCGGCGAGCGAGCCGGAGACGCGCACGCGCGTGCCGGGGTCGAGCCGTGTGCCGGCGCCGTCGAGATCGAAGGGAAACGGGGACCACTCCCGGACCGCGTCCGTGTCGGTCAGCAGCGCGAGCACCCGCTCGGGCGCCGCGTCGACGAGCTTCTGTGCCGTCCATGTCCTCATGGCCGGGAACGATCGCGTTCGCGCGGCCGGCTGTCGTCGGCCGCCCGGTCGATCCCGCCGCCCGCCGGAGGAGGAACCGGCGTCCTCCTCGGGGATGACGCCGCGATCCTCTGGGAGGAGGACGATTCCGCGCCGCCCGGCCGACACAATTGCGTCGGTGCGGTTTCTCCGGTCGCTGCTCGCTCGTGTCGGTGCGCTCCCGCCCTTGCGGCTCGACGCGCTGCTGGCGGGCGTGCTCGCCGTCGAGCTCGCCCTCGAGATCCTCGTGCTGACCGACGTGCAGGGCAGCGACCGGCTGCTGGCCTTCGCGCTCGCCTCGCCCGTCGTGGCGGGCGTCGCGCTGCGGCGCCGCGCGCCGCTGCTCGCCGTCCCGCTCACCGCGAGCGCGCTGCCCAGCGGCGCCCTGGTCGGCCCGGCGCTCACGGACCACGTGGCGAGCCCGTTCTTCTGCATGCTGCTCGTCGCCTACACGGCGGGCACGCGGCTCGAGGGCCTCCGGCTCGCCGCCGCGTTCGTGATGGCGGCCGGCCTCGCCGTCGCCGGCGTCGCCGTCGACGGCTATCCCGACGAGCCGGCGAACTTCGTCTTCTCGGTCACGCTCGTGGGCGCCGCGCCGATGCTCTTCGGCCAGCTCATGCGCAGCCGCGCCGGGCTCAACCGCGCGCTGCGCGACAAGGCGGCGCGGGCGGAGGCCGAGCAGGCCCGCCGCGCCGAGGCGGCCGCCCTC
>DATMVH010000145.1:0-10860 GCA_035563395.1 Solirubrobacteraceae bacterium | reverse complement strand
TCGGGCATGGCGCGCAGCGCGTCGGCCGCCGGTCCTACGCGAATCTCGACGCGGTCGCCGACGCCCGCGTCGTCCAGGTTGCGCCGTGCGATCGCGGCGTACTCCTCGTCGACCTCGAGGCACAGCAGCTCGCCGCCGTCCTGAAGGCCGCGCGCGAGGCAGATCGCGCTGTAGCCCGTGAACGTCCCGACCTCGAGGATGCGCGAGGCGCCCACGAGACGCGCGAGGAGCTCGAGCAGCGCGCCCTGCTCCGGCGCGACCTGCATCCCGGCGCGCGGCATCTTCGCCGTCTCCCGGCGCACCCGGTCGAGCACCGCATCCGTGCGGGCGCCGACGCGCGCGAGGTAGTCGAGCAGGGCATCGGTGGGGATGAGGTCGGCGCGGGCCATGTCGGCAGCCTATGGCGCGCCGGCGGCCGACGGGGTCAGCGCCGCGCGGCGGCCGTGCTCGTGCATGGTGCGCACGGTCGCGCGGCATGGCCCGCAGTGGCGCAGGTGCGGCCGGAGCTCCACCAGGGTCGCGGCGCCGGCGTGGCCGCGCGCGAGCGAGGCGAGCGCCGGGGCGACGCGCTCGCAGGCCTCGCCCGCCTCGATTTCGGCGTAGAGCTCGAAGAAGCGCTTGCGGCCCTCGGCGAGGCAGCGGTTGACCTTGGTGTACGTCCAGCCCATCCGGTCGCCGATCTCCGCGTACGAGAGCCCGTCGGCCTTCAGCAGGAGCGCCCGCGCCTCGTCGGGCTTCAGCCCGCGGAGCGCCTCGCCGACCCGCCGCGCGCGCTCGCGGCCGACCAGCAGGTCGTCGGGCGGGCGCTGGTCCGCCGGGTGGGCGTCGAAGTCCACGTCCTCCTCGCTCAGCACGGCGCCGCGGGCGCGGCTCACCGCGAGCGCCTCGTGCTTGACCACGACCTTGAGCCAGGCGACCTCCGTCGCCGGGTCGACGCGCGCCAGCCGGCGCAGGTAGATTTCCAGCCCGCGCTGGACCGCGTCCTCGGCGTCGTCCGCGCTCGCGCTGTAGCGCCGCGCGACGCGCCGCAGCGCGTCGCCGTGCGCGGTCATCATCGCCGCGACGCGCGCCTCACCGCGCGCGTCCTCGCGTCGTCTCCCGAAGCGGGCTCTCGTCCGCTGCGCGTCCATGCTCTTCCTCCATGCGTGCCGGCCCGCGGCGTCCGTACCGCGGGGTCCGGGACATGTCGCGCGGAGGCCCGCGGTGTCCCCCCTGTGGCCCGGCCGGACGCCGTCGGCCGCGTCGCGGGCGCGCCGTCAGCGGCGCGCGACCGCCGACGGCTCGTGCACCGCCTCCCCGCCGCCCTTCTCGCTGCGCACCAGATACCGGCGCTCGTCCTCGGAGGCCTTGACCTCGCCGGCGCCGCCGTGCCCCCGGAGCCCACCTCGCGCTCGACGACGCCCGGCGCCCGTCCTTCCCGCGTGTGCGCCACGACCTCGTCGCCGTTCACGAATCGTCGGTCGTGGTTTTGGACGACCCGTCGCGGCGATGACGTTCGCGCGTCAGCTGTCGTCGCGGGCGACGTTGCGGGCGAGCTCGTCGTGGATCGCCTCGTCGTGGCGGCTGCAGCGGGCTGCCGTGGCTCGCGCGACGCGGCGGATGGCGCCGCGCGTGGTACCGGGGCGGAGCGCCTCCTCGGTGAGCCGGCGCACGCGCTCGCATGAGCTGGCGTAGAAGCGCAGCTGCTCCCGGCGGCCGAAGAGGCGAAAGCCGAGGCGCTGTATCGGGTTGGCGTCGGCGGATCGGCGCGAGCGTGCCCTGACGCGGAAGGTGACGTCGCCGGTGTCGAGCCACTTGAGCACCTCCCACGACATCTCGCCCTGCTCGAAGTGGCCCTGCAGGGTCGCGTAGCTCCAGCCCCAGAGCCGCACGGGGCGACCCGACTCGTGGTCGGTCCGGTCGAACACCTTCGTGATGCGGCACCCCTCGTACATCCTCAGCCCGTGGAAGCGCACTTCGAGCAGCATGTCGCGCCCTTCCAGCGGCGCGTCCCGGTCATAGTGCGCGCGCACGATGGACGGGTCGGCGAACTCGTAGCCGCGCATGAGCCGCCGGGCGATTTCCCACGATCCGTCTGGCTGCGGTGGACCCGGCGGCTCGGGAGGAAGCGGCTGTAGGCGCTCGTCGCGGTTCCAGCGGTCCGGCTGCTCGACCAGTTCGGCGCGGTCGAAGTTCAGCGGGGCGCGTCGCAGACGGGCGAGCTTGCGCTGCACCCGGCGGCTCCTGGGCAACCGACGGTCAGCCATGCCCGATGGGCGCGTCGACGCGTCGGGTCACGATCTCGATCGGCCCGGAACGCCGCCCGCCTGATCGGTCGAGCACGCGACTCAGGAACGACACCCACATGTGCAGCTGGATCTCCTTGGCCATCCGGGCGCGCGTGTAGAGCAGGTTCGACAGCCGGTCCGCGCTGCGGGCCCACGACTCGATGGAGAACTGGAGCTCGCCGTCGCCGGTGGCCTCGAACACGATCTGCCCGGCCTCCAAGTGACCGCTGAGCGTGGCGAGCCGGAACGATGTCTCGCCGGCCTCCACGACGCGGACGGGCCCGTCCCAGGGACCCGGCATCCGCACCAGGTACTCGTCACCGCCCTTCAGCGGCCCCTCGCCCGTGATGCGTTGAAAGCTGGCGAACTCGGATGGGGCGAACGCGTCGAGTTCCTTCCGCATCCCGGCGACGAGGTCCGCCGGCGACAGCTTCGCGCCGGCGATGCGGACCGCATAGCGCCGATGAAAGAGCGGCCCAACTCCGTCGTCCGGGCCCTGCAGGTCCTCGCGCGCGAAGTCGGCCGGCAGGGCGGGCGGAGCGTCCGTGCGGGGGTCGCCGGCGAGCTCTCGGCGGTGCATGGGAACGGTCCGCCACATGTAGCGCCACGACGTCAGCGCGATGCCGACAGGCCAGCGTGCGGCGATCGCGAGCCGCCGCGAGCGGCTGAGGCGTGGTGCCACGGCGGGTGCGTACCCGTCGCGGCCGCGCGGGACGCAGACCGCGCATCCGGGCGCGCCACAACGGGTACCGGCTTTGCGTGCTCACGGCTTTGATGTTTCGGCTCGGGCTGCGAGGGTGGCACCTGCACGTCGCGTCGCTGTCGAGCATCGCCCTGTGCATCGCGCTCTGGATCCGGGCCAAGACCGTCGACCAGGACGAGCGCGGCAACGCGGAGCGGCGTGCTCTCTTCGCTGGGCTCTGGGCGCCGACCCTCTGGACGATGGGCAATGCGCTGGAGCGGCGCGGCTGACCCCCGCGGGGAATCTGCCGCGCCCGTCCATGCCGCTACGGGCGAGGCCGTACCGCTGCGGGCGCGGGCGCGGCGGGTCGCTCGCCTCGCTTGCCTCGGGCGCGACGGCAGCCCGGCCGGACGAACCGGCGCGTTGCGCCGGTAGCAACACTTACCCCTCCGCTTCCCCTTGCTCGTGGCCGGGAAGGAGGCGTCCATCGTGTCGTCAGTCGTCATCGCCCATGCGGCCGGTCCGCTCGGGGCGCTCGTGTTCCTGCCGGCCTTCGCCCTGGTGATCCGGGCGATCGCGACCGCGGGGCGCGGGCGCGACGACGCGACGCCAACTCACCGCACGGGAGACCCATGACCGCAGAAAAAACCCCGGCGCAGCTGTACGCGCTCGCCTTCGGCGCAACGCTGCTGCTCGTCGGCATAGTCGGGTTCATCGCCGACGCCTCGTTCGACACGGGCTCGGACGTGCAGGGCAGTGACCTGATCATCTTCGAGGTCAACGGCTGGCACAACATCGTGCACATCCTCTCGGGTCTCGTCGGGCTCGCTCTCTGGCGTAACCCGCGCACGGCGCGGACATATGCCCTCGGCTTCGGGATCGTGTATCTGCTCGTGACGATCTGGGGCTTCGTCGACGGCAACTCCGTCCTGGCCCTCATCCCGGTGGACGCCGCGGACAACGTGCTTCATCTCGCGATCGCCGCGCTCGGCATCCTCGCCGGCCTGGCGTCGCGCGACGCCCGCGCGCCGGCGAGGACGCGGCAGGCGCGCGCGTGACGCCGAGGCGGGCGCGACCATGCCGGTCGCGCCCGTGCGGGTTCAGGAGCCGGCCCCCGACGTCCTGAGCCTCAGTCGATCGCGAGCCCCGTCGCGGTCGTGTCGTGGCGGGCGATGCCGCGTAGCGCCTTGTCGGCGTCCTCCTGCGCTCCGATGCGGCGCCGTGCCCATGCGGCCTGCGACAGCGGATACGCGTAGTCGCGGAGCGCGTTGAGGACGCCGCTGGGTTCGAGGCCGCCGCCGGAATGGAACGGGTTGAAGCGCAAGGCGTCGAGGCTCTGCGGCAGGCGCTCGCCGATGTGTATGGAGCCGATGCGCCGGAACCGTCCCGCGACGGGCGCGACGGCGAACCCGAACACGAGCCGCCCGGTGAGCGCCGCGCGATCGAGGCGCTCGAACTCATCGTCGCCTGCCGGGCGGGGCGATTCCGGGATCGGAGTGACGCCGAGGAGGAACGTCTGCCGGCCGCCGCCGCGGTACGGAAGCGACGACGTGTACGGTCGCTGCTGGAAGTCGGCGGCGGGCACGAAGAGGTGGTGCCCGATGGGAAGGTCGACCGACGAGACCATCAGCACGTCTTGATGGCGCTCGGGACCGTAGGCGTCGAGGACGCGCAACGACACCCCGAGCAGATCGGGCAGCGGACGCGGGACACCGACCGAGCGCGAGAAGCGAACGATCGCGTCGCGCTCGGCGGGCGTGCACAGCAAGTCGGAGCCCTGCGGTGCGTTCGACCCCCCGTCGATCGTCACACGAGCCCGGTACACGACACCATGCGGGTGGACTGCCTTCCCGCCACGTGCCGCCGAGACTCCGGCGAGCATCGCCGCCAATCCATAGCCGGCGAGGTCCAAGACGAGCTGCCGGGGCCGCGTGAGCCCGCGGCGTGCATGTTCACCGAGACGAGGCACGCCTCGGTGTTACCCGGTGCCGATTTCGGCAAAGGGCGATGGCGCTCCCGCCGGGCGCCATCCACACGCCGCCGTGCGCGTCCCGCGTGGTGGGGGCCCGGTTCACAGGACGTGGGCCGCAGGAACCGGCGCGTTCGCGGGTGCTCCGGCTCCGCGAGGACGCGCGCGGGGTCGCCGTCCTCGCCGGATCCGGCCCTCGTCCGACGCGCGCGCGGTCGAGGTCGTGCGGACGTCGGGCACGTCCGTCGCGGCGAAGGAGACCCGGCCCTCGGTCCGCTCCTCGAGCAGGTTGAGCGTGCGCAGCAGCTTCGACTTGCCGGATCCTGACGGGCTCACGACCGGCGAGCGCCTTGCCCCGGCGCGACGGCGAGGTCGAAATGCGCAGCGAGAGCGTGCGCACCGTCGCGCAACCACGTGTGGATTCGCTCCAGGCGGATGAAGGAGCCGTCCGCGTTCATCGCCGTCGGGGCCCCGGCCACGGGTAGCCCGCTGCGCATGCGCCGCTCCAGCCACGTGGTGAACGCGAATCATCGCGAGCATCACCGCCGGGAGCGGCAGATGCGAGGAACGGCGTCGCGTTGCTCCGGCCTCGAGGACGTCAGACCGCGGGCCGGCCGAATGCCGGGCCTGGCAGCGACCTCGATCTACGACGGCATCCCCCGCTGTCCCCGCCTACGCGGTCCGCGCGTCGGTCTGCTCCGCCGCGATGACCGCCGCGCACGATCGATCCTGTCGGCGTGCGCCCGGTCGAGCTGGACCAGCGGGAGCGTCGGCGACGCGCCCGCGGGGCGCTGCCTGCCACTCGGTGATCCCACGGACGCGGCCGGCGCTCAGGCGGGTGGCAGCGCCCACGACGACGAAGGGCCGAGTGCCGCCCACGCCGGCGCCGGGACCGCCGGCGGACGGGCCCTCGAGTCGGTGAAGCCCGCGGCCACTGCACGCTCGAGGTAGGTCGCGTACTCGTGGCGATAGCGCCCGGAGCCGGGATCGTCGACCGGGTCCGGGGCCTCGTCCCAATAGTGGTGCGCCTCGTAGTAGGTGTCGCCCAGCGGATCCTCGATCCACGCGCCGCGCGGGTGGAGCAGGGCGAAGTACTCCGGGGCGCCGTGCTCGAACCCATCACGTCGATGCGCTGACGCGCACCCGTGGCGCGGATCGCCCGTACCGCCCGCTGGCTCATGGCCTCCCACGCGCGCGCGCGCCCGTCGCCGAGTCCGATACCGCATGTCATCGCGGTTGGGCTCGTTCATGAGGTCGAAGCCGACGGCGGCCGGGTGTCCTTCACTGCCCGTGCCACTCGCCGCCAGAGGTCGGCGAGGGCGGCGCCGGACATCCGGACGCCGCCGTGGACCCCGTAGTTGTGCGCATCGAGCACCACCTCCACGCCGGCCCCCGCCGCCGCGTCGAGGGTCGCGCGCAGGGCGCGCAGCTGCGTTGGCGCGAGCTGTCGGCCGCGGAGCGGCTGGAGCACCTCCCACTTGAACGGAAGTCGCACGAACCGGACGCCCAGCCTCGCGAGGTAGGCCCACGACGCCGCGGCGGGGTATCCGTGCGGGGTCGCGAACTCGTGCTGGCTGAGATTGACGCCGCGCACGCGAGCGTGAGCCGCCGCGCTCGCGACGGTGCGCCCCTGCGGTGTGGCGAAGGAGAGGGGGCGGCCTCCGAACGCCAGCTTGTTGTAGGAACGCTCCCATCCCTCGCCGGCGGCCCAATAGGTCGCCTCGAGGCCGTGCGCGGCGACGCGGGCGAGGTAGTGGCGGCCGAGCGCGCCCCACCGCTCGAGCGAGTCGGCCCGGTAGCGGCCGCCTTCCGGCTTGCGCGCCGCGGGAGTAGGGACGAATGGGAAGTCGGCGCCCAGCGGAGGGACAGGGCGGGTAATGCGCGGGCTCTGGAAGCGGCGAGCCTTTATCGACCAGATTGCCGAGCGATGTCGGACCCGAACCGGTTGGTCGGGTTGGCGCGCCGGCGCTCCATCGTTGCGTCCCGCCGCACAAGTCGCTCGCCGCGCGGGGGGCCCTGCCCGGCGTGATGACTCGGCGTCGGGTCCACCGGCTCATCCGGCGAGGAGCTAGGGACCGCGAAGCGTCCGCCGGCCGGCGCGGTCGTCAGCCGCCGGCGGGCTCGACGCTAGCCAGGCCGAATCAGAACGCGAGCCGGCCCGTGGCCGCCGCCGATCGAGGCGGTGAGAACTCGTCGGCCGAGGGCGGCCCGCCGAGCGAGGCGCGGGAGCGCCAACGGAGCGCGGCTCTTCCGCCGTCGGGCGCACGGGCTAAGCTGCACAACTTCGGCCGCGCTTCGCCGTGCCCGCGTTCCTGCTCGCGGCGCGGTCCGCGGCCGGCGCCCGCGCTCGCCACCGACCGACACCGTGGATCCACTGATCATCTTCTTCGGCCTCGGCGTGGGCATCCTCGTCGGCCTCACCGGCGTGGGCGGCGGCTCCCTGATGACGCCGCTGCTGCTGCTCGCCGGCGGCTACAGCCCCGTGGTGGCGATCGGCACGGACCTCGCGTACGGCGCGGTCACCAAGACGGTCGGCGGCTGGCGGCACCTGCGCGCCGGGCACGTCGACCTGCGCCTCTCGTGGTGGCTCGCCGCCGGCTCGATCCCCGGCTCGCTGCTCGGCGTCGCGGCCGTCAACCGGCTGCACGACGCCTACGGCGACGGCTTCGAGCCGTACCTCCTGGCCACGGTGGCGGTCGCGCTGATGCTGGCGGCGGCCGCGACGCTGTACCGCGCGCTGTTCCGGCCCGGCCTCGTGGCCGCCGAGCGCGAGTCCGCGCTGCTCGAGGGGCACGTGAGCAAGGCCGGCACCGTCGCCATCGGCGCGTTCCTGGGCTTCGTGCTGGGGATGACGTCCGTCGGCTCCGGCGCGCTGATCGGCCTGACGCTCATCCTGCTCTACAAGCTCAACCCGCGCCGCGTGGTCGGGACGGACGTGTTCCACGCCGCGGTGCTGCTGTGGACGGCCGGGCTCGCCCACTTCGCCAGCGGCAACGTGGACCTCGCGCTGATGGCGACGATCCTCGCCGGCTCGCTGCCCGGCGTGTGGATCGGCACGTGGCTGGTGCCGCACGTGCCGGTCGTCGGCCTGCGGCACGCGCTCGGCATCGTCCTCGCCGCCGCCGCGCTCGGGGTGCTGTCGAAGGCGGGCGCCGGGATCTCGCCGCTGACCATCGTCGCCGTGCCGCTGCTGCTGGCCGTCGTCTCGGTGATCGTCCACCGCCGCCACTCCACGGCGGCGACCGGGCCCGCGCGACCGGAGCTGAGCACGGCGCGCCCGGCGCGCGACGAAGCCTGAGCGCGCCCGTAGACTCGGTCCATGGCCGGGAGCCCCGCCACGGACCCGCGCACGGAGATCAAGGAGTCGATCCTCGACACGATCGGCGAGACCCCGGTCATCCGGCTGAGCCGCATCGGCGCCGGCGTGCGGCCGCAGCTCGTCGCCAAGGCGGAGCAGTTCAACCCGGGCGGGTCGATCAAGGACCGCGTCGCGCTGCGGCTGATCGAGGCCGCCGAGCGCGACGGCCGGCTGCGTCCGGGCGGGACGATCGTGGAGCCGACGTCCGGCAACACCGGGACGGGCCTCGCCATCGCCGCGCGCTTCAAGGGCTATCGCGTCATCGCGGTGATGCCCGACAAGATGTCGCGCGAGAAGATCGACCTGCTGCGCGCGTACGGCGCGGAGGTGGTGATCGCCCCGACGGACGTGCCGCCGGAGTCGCCGCAGTCCTACTACCGGGTGGCCGACCGGCTGACGGAGGAGATCCCGGGCGCCTTCCAGCCCAACCAGTACCGCAACCCGGCGAACCCGCGGACGCACTACGAGACCACGGGGCCCGAGCTGTGGCGGCAGACGGGCGGTCGCGTCACGCACCTCGTCGTCGGGGTGGGAACGGGCGGGACGATCACCGGCGTCGCGCGCTACCTGCGCGAGCGCAATACCGCCCTCGTCGTCGTCGGCGCCGACCCGGTCGGCTCGATCTACTCGGGCGACGAGGTGCACCCGTACCTCGTGGAGGGCGTCGGCGAGGACTTCTGGCCGGACACCTACGACCCGAGCGTCGTCGACCGCTACGTCCGCGTGTCGGACCGCGACGCGTTCCTCACCACGCGCCGCCTCGCGGAGCTCGAGGGCCTGCTCGTGGGCGGCTCGGGCGGCCTCGTCGTCCACGCCGCGCTCGCGGTCGCGGCGGGCGTGGAGGACCCCGCCGCGATGGTGGCGGTGATCCTCCCGGACGGCGGCCGCGCCTACCTGTCGAAGATCTTCAACGACACGTGGATGGCCTCGCACGGGATGCTGGAGCGCCAGTCCGACCGCACCGTCGGCGACGTGCTGCGCGCCAAGCGCGCGGCGGGCGAGATCCCGCCGCTCGTCGCCGTCGAGACCCGCCAGCGGGTGCGCGACGCGATCGCGCTGCTCCACGAGCACCGCGTCTCGCAGCTGCCCGTCGTCTCGCACAGCGACGCCGCGGCCGTGGTCGGGTCGGTCGGCGAGCGCGGGCTGCTCAAGCACGCCGCGGACGACCCCGAGATCATGGGCACCCCGATCGTCGACGTCATGGAGCCGCCGTTCCCGGCCGTCGCCGCGACCGATCCCGTGCGCGAGGCGGTGGAGCTGCTCGCCGGCGACCGCCAGGCTCTCCTCGTCACCGACGGCGGCCGGCCCGCCGGGATCCTGACGCGCGCCGACCTCCTGGAGGCGCTCGTCACGTGACGGAGTTCGCGACCCGCGCCGTCCACGCCGGCCTCGTGCCGGACCCTTCCTACGGGTCCGTCGTGCCGGCGATCCACCAGAGCTCGACGTACGCGCAGCGGGCGCCGGGCGAGTTCGTCGAGGACTACGACTACTCGCGCTCCGCGAACCCGACGCGGCGGGCGCTCGAGGTGGCGCTCGGCGAGCTCGAGGGCGGGTACGGGAGCGCGTTCGCGTCCGGCATGGCGGCGACGCACGCGCTGCTCACGGCGGTGTGCTCCGCCGGCGACCACGTGGTGATCCCGGACGACCTCTACGGCGGCACCTACCGGCTCGTCGACAAGGTGCTCGCCCGCTGGGGGCTCGCCTACGACATGGTCGACCAGCGCGACCTGGACGCGGTGCGTGCGGTGATCCGCCCCGAGACGCGGCTCGTGTGGGTGGAGACGCCGACGAACCCGGCGCTCAACGTCGTCGACGTCGCCGGCGTGATCGACGCGGCGGGGGCCGACGCGCTCGTCGCGGTCGACAACACGTTCGCGACCCCCGTCCACCAGCGGCCGCTGGAGATGGGCGCCGCGGCGGTCGTCCACTCCACGACCAAGTACCTCGGCGGGCACTCCGACGCCGTCGGCGGTGCGGTCGTCGTGGGGAACGCGGCGCTGCACGAGCGGGTGCGGTTCGTCCAGAACGCCGTCGGCGCCGTTCCCGGGCCGCTCGACTGCTTCCTCGTCCATCGCGGCCTGCGCACGTTGCACCTGCGGATGGCCGCCCACGCGGAGAACGGCCTCGCGGTCAGCGCGTGGCTCCGCGAGCAGCCGCACGTGTTCGACGTGCGCTGGCCGGGCTTCAGCGGGATGGTCTGCTTCCGGCATCCCGCCGCGACGGCGATCGTCCGCTCGACGCGGCTGTTCGCGCTGGCGGAGTCGCTCGGCGGGGTGGAGTCGCTGATCGAGGTGCCGCAGGCGATGACGCACCAGTCCGTGGAGGGCTCGGCGGCGGCGGTCCCGCCCGACCTCGTGCGGCTGAGCTGCGGGATCGAGGCGGCGGGCGACCTGATCGACGACCTGCGGGCCGCGTTCGCGGCGGCCGAGGCGGAGCGTTGACCGGCGGACCGGCATCCTCAAGCCGCGGCGCGGGGCGCCGATGCTGAGAGGAGCCGTGCCCACGAAGCCGCTCATCGCCGCGCTTGTCGCCGTCGTCGCCGCGGGCGGCCTGGCCGCCGCCTCCGCCGATCCCCAGCCGCAGG
>DATMVH010000144.1:0-19547 GCA_035563395.1 Solirubrobacteraceae bacterium | reverse complement strand
GCGGAAGGGCAGGCCGAAGCGCCGCGCGATCTGGCCCGTGCACAGCAGCCCGATCGCCGACTCCGGCGTGCCGAAGCTCGGCGAGCCCGACTGCATGTCGGTGTTGCTCAAGAAGGAGCCGAAGACGACCGGGCACCCGGGCTGGACGAGCTGGGTGAGTGCGATCCCCGACAGCGCCTCGGCGAGCTGCTGGACCAGCGTGGCGGGGATCGAGACCGGCGACATCGCTCCCATCAGCAGGAACGGCGTCATGACCACGGCCTGGTTGGCGCGGTTGTACTCGACCATCGCCGACAGCATCCGGTCGTCCCAGCGCAGCGGCGAGTTGCAGTTGACGAGCGAGATGGAGACGGGCGCGCGCTCCAGCGCCTCCGCGCCGCCGAACAGGATCTCGCCCATGGCGATCGTGTCGCGCGCGTTCTCCGCCGAGATCACCGAGCCCATGTACGGCTTGTCGGAGAGCGTCTGCAGCGCGTAGACCATGTCGAGGTGGCGCGAGTCGAGCGGCCGGTCGTTCGGCTCGACGATCGTGCCGCCGGGCGAATCGAGCTCCGGGAACGACTGCGCGAGCCGCACGAAGTTCTCGAAGTCGGCCATCGTCGCGTCGCGCCGCTCGGCGCCCTCGCGCACGAAGGGCGGCCCGTAGACGCCGGCGAAGACCATGTGGTCGCCGCCGATGTGGACGCTGTGCTCCCGGTTGCGCGCCTGCAGGTCGAACTCCCGCGGCGCCTTGGCGACCTGCTCGAGCACGAACTCCGGGTCGAGGAACACCTTGTCGCCCTCCACCTTCTGGCCCGCCGTGCGGAAGTGCTCCACCGCCTCCGGGAGCATGAACTCCACGCCGAGCTCCGTCAGCAGCCGCCGCCACCCGCGGTCCAGGACGTCCATCGCCTCCTCGCTGAGGATCTCGTAGCGCGGCATCGCGTTCACGAACATGGAGGTCTCCTCACGACACGGGGCGGCTTGACGGATTCGGCCGGGCGCGCCTAATCTACCGCTCGTGGAACAAGAGTTTCAAGGGCAGTCGCCCGGCACCCAGGCGGTCGACCGCGCCGCCCAGCTGCTCGTCGGAGTGCTCGAGGGCGAGCGCCCGCAGGCCGTCGCCGAGCTGTGCGAGCGTGCCAATCTCCCGAAGAGCACGGCGTCGCGCCTGCTCTCCGCGCTCGAGCGCCACGGCCTCGTCCAGCAGCACGGCGCCCGCGGCGGCTTCAGCGCCGGCCCCGTGCTCATGCGCTACGCCCAGGGCCGTCCGGGCGACCAGAGCCTCCTCACGCTCGCGCGCCAGCCGATGCACGCGCTGTCGGAGGCGACGGGGGAGACCATCAACCTCGCCATCGCCGGCTCGCTCGGCGTCGAGCACATCGCGGAGATCGAGAGCCGGCACTTCCTCGGCGCCGGCCAGTGGGTCGGCCGCCGGGTCCCGTTCCACTGCACCGCGGTGGGCAAGGTGCTGCTCGCCTTCGGCGCGGCCGAGCTCGCGCCCGGCGCGTCGCTCGAGCCGCTGACCTCGCGCACGATCGTGGACCGCGCCCGGCTCGCCGCGCAGCTCGAGACCGTCCGCAGCGAGCGCTTCGCCACCGCGACGGACGAGCTCGAGTCGGGGCTGACCGCCCTCGCCTCGCCCGTGTTCGACCAGGACGGCACCGCCGTCGCGGCGCTCGCGGTGTCCGGCCCGACCCTGCGGCTCTCCCCCCGGCGGATCGCCGAGCTGCGCCCGACCGTCATCAAGCAGGCCCGCACGCTGTCCGAGCAGCTGGGGCATCGTCAGGAGGGAGTGCACGCCGCATGACGCACGACGAGATCCTGCAGACGCTGTTCGACGAGACGCTCGTCGGCAACGCGCCGGCGGTCAAGTCCGCGGTCGAGGAGGGGCTGGAGACGGGGCTGGAGCCCGAGAAGATGCTCTTCGACGCGCTCATCCCCTCGCTCGAGGAGGTCGGCGCGCGGTTCGAGCGCGGCGACTACTTCGTGCCGGAGATGCTCATCGCCGCCCGCGCGATGCAGGGCGCGCTGGACATCCTGCGGCCGCTGCTCGCGGAGACGGGCACGAAGCCGGTCGGGACGTTCCTGATGGGCACCGTGAAGGGCGACGTGCACGACATCGGCAAGAACCTCTGCAACATCATGCTCGAGGGCGCCGGGTTCACGGTGATCGACCTCGGCGTCAACGTGCCGCCGGAGAAGTTCGTCGAGCAGATCAACGAGCACGACCCGGACATCGTCGGCTTCTCCGCGTTCCTCACCACGACGATGCCGATGTTCAAGGCGAACATCAACGCCATCGAGAAGGCGGGCATCCGCGACAAGGTGATGATCATGGTCGGCGGCGCGCCCGTGACGCAGGAGTACGCGGACGTGGTGGGCGCCGACGGCTACTCCGCGGACGCGTCGTCCGCCGTCAAGAAGGCGAAGGAGCTCGTCGAGCGCCGCCGCGGCGCGGCCGTGCCCGCGTAGCCGCGGCCGGGAACACCAGCGACAGGGAGGACCATGGAGACCGTTCTGAGGTCACGGGGGGCGACGGTCGTCATCGGCCCCGAGCAGCCGTTCTGCATCATCGGCGAGCGGATCAACCCGACCGGGCGCAAGACGTTCGCCGAGGCGCTGCGCGGCGGTGACCTGTCGACCGTCGTCGCCGACACGCAGGCGCAGGTCGCGGCGGGCGCGGACATGGTGGACGTCAACGCCGGCATCCCGCTGGTCGACGAGGCCGAGCTGCTGAGCAGGATGCTCCGCACCGTCCAGGACACGGCCGACATCCCGATCTGCATCGACTCCTCGGTGATCGAGGCGCTCGAGGCCGGGCTCGCCGTCTACGACGGCAAGGCGCTCGTGAACTCCGTCACCGGCGAGGACGACCGCCTGGAGGAGATCCTCCCGCTCGTCGCCCGCCACGGCGCGGCGGTGATCGGGCTGGCGAACGACGAGACCGGCATCCCCGAGACGCCGCAGCAGCGGCTCGACATCGCGCGCAAGATCGTGCAGGCGGCGGCCGACCACGGCATCCCGGCGGAGGACGTGGTGATCGACCCGCTGGCCATGACGGTGGGCGCCGACACCGAGGCGGTCACCACGACGCTGAAGACCATCTCGCTGATCCGCGACGAGCTCGGGGTCAACATGTGCCTCGGCGCCTCCAACGTGTCCTTCGGCCTTCCGCAGCGGCACGTGCTGAACGCCGCGTTCCTGCCGATGGCGATGGCCGCGGGGCTCACGAGCGCAATCATGAGCACGGCGCCGGTGGTCGTGGAGAGCGTCCGGGCGTCCGACCTGCTGCTCGGCCACGACCCGTGGGGCGCGCGCTGGATCGCCGCCCACCGCGAGCGCCGGCGCGCGGAGGCCGTCGCGTCGTCGTGAGCCTGCCGGAGCCCTCGCTGCTCGACCACGGCACCGCCCAGGACGGGACGGAGCGCGTCCGCCTGCGCTTCGAGCCGGACGGGGCCGAGGTCCGCGTGCCGAGCGGGACGCCGATCTTCGACGCCGCGAGCTGGAACGGCGTCGCGATCGACTCGACCTGCGGCGGGCACGGGACCTGCAAGAAGTGCAAGGTCCGCGTGGTCGAGGGCGAGGTCCCGGTGTCGTCCGTCGACCCGCGCGCGTTCTCCCCGGACGAGCTGCGCCAGGGCTGGCGGCTCGCGTGCCGGGCGCCGGCCCGCCACGACCTCGTGGTCGACGTGCCGCCGCTGCAGACGCGCCCGAAGGCGGCGCTCGTCGGCGTCGGGCGCCACGTCATCCTCCGCCCGGCCGTCCAGAAGCGCCACCTCGAGCTCGAGGAGCCGTCGCTGGAGGACCAGCGCTCCGACCTCCAGCGCGTGATGGACGCGCTCGATGACCTCGCGCCGCGCGTCGAGCTCCCCGTGCTGCGCACGCTCGGGACCGTCCTGCGCCAGTCGCGCTTCGACGTCACGGCGGTCGTCTGCGACGACCTGCTGATCGACCTCGAGCCGGGGGACACGACGGCGCGGCGCTACGCCATCGCCTTCGACCTCGGCACGACGACCGTGGTGGCGACGCTGCTCGACCTCGAGACGGGCCAGCCGGTCGAGGTGCGCTCCATGCTCAACCGCCAGCAGCCGTTCGGGGCGGACGTGATCTCGCGCATCTCGGCGACGATGCTGCAGGAGGACGCGCTCGACGCGCTGCAGACGCGCGCGCAGGAGACGCTCGCCCAGCTCGCCGAGGAGGTGTGCGCCGAGGCCCGCGTCGACCCGGGCGAGGTCTACGAGATCTCCCTGTGCGGCAACGTCACGATGGTCCAGCTCGCGCTGGGAATCGACCCCGAGCCGCTCTCCATGGCGCCCTTCGTCGTCGCCGCCCACGAGCTGCCGCCGGCCACGGCGGCCGACTTCGGCGTCCGCGTGCACCCGCGCGCGCCGGCGTTCGTGTTCCCGTCGCTCGGCGCCTACGTCGGCGGCGACATCGTCGCCGGCATGCTCGCCACCGGCATGACCCGCGACAAGCGGCTGCGGCTCTTCATCGACGTCGGCACGAACAGCGAGATCGCGATCGGCGACCACGACCGCGTCCTGGCCACCGCCGCGCCGGCCGGTCCCGCGTTCGAGGCCGCGCAGATCCGCTGCGGCATGCGCGCCGCCGAGGGTGCCATCGAGGGCGTGAAGATCGTCGACGGCGCGCTCGAGCTCGAGGTGATCGGCGACACCACGCCGGTCGGCGTCTGCGGCTCCGGGCTCGTGGACTGCGTCGCGGAGCTCGTCCGCGCGGGCCTGCTCGACCACTCGGGCCGCTTCGTCCCCGCCGAGGCCGCCGCGGAGATCGCCCCGTCGCTCGCCGGCCGCCTGACGATGGTGGGGGAGGAGCGGGTCTTCGTGCTGCACGAGCGCGGCGCCGGTCCGGCGGACTCGGTGTACCTCTCGCAGCGGGACGTGCGCGAGCTGCAGTTCGCCAAGGCCTCCATCGCCACGGGCTGGCAGATCCTGCTGCGCGAGCTCGGCGTCGGTCCCGAGGCGATCCAGCAGGTGCTGCTCGCGGGGAGCTTCGGCGCGTACCTGTCGCCGGCGAGCGCCATCCGCATCGGCCTCGTGCCGCGGCTCGCGCTGCCGCGGATCGTGTCCGCCGGCAACGTCGCGGGCGAGGGGTCGAAGATGGCGGCGCTCAGCGTGCGGGAGCGGGCGGAGGCGCGCTCGATCGTGCGCGAGGTGTCCTACGTCGAGCTGTCGGGCCGCGCCGACTTCAACGACCTGTTCATCGACCAGCTCGCGTTTCCGGGATGAGCCGCGTCGGGGTCGTCGCCTGCGGCGCCCTCGCGGTCCACGTGCGCGCGATCGCCCGCCGGCGCGGCTGGGACGTCGACGTCCACCCGATCCCCGCGCTGCTGCACAACCGCCCGGAGCGGATCCCCGCGGCGGTCGAGGAAGAGATCGGCCGCCTCGCCGGCGCCTACGACGTGCTCGCCGTCGCGTACGCCGACTGCGGGACGTACGGGGCGCTCGACGCCGTGCTCGAGCGCGCCGGCGTGCGGCGGCTGGCCGGCGATCACTGCTACGCGCTGTTCGGCGGCGACGCCGTCGGGGAGGAGCTGGAAGCGGAGCCCGGGACGTACCTGTTGACCGACTTCCTCGCGCGCACGTTCGAGCACACCGTGGTGCGCGAGCTCGGGCTCGACCGGCATCCCGAGCTGCGCGACGCCTACTTCGGCGGCTACCGCCGCGTGCTCTGGCTCGCCCAGCACCCGACCCCGGCGACCCGGGCGGCCGCCGAGCGGGCGGCCGCGTGCCTCGGGCTGCCGCTCGAGGTGCGCGAGGTCGGCGACGACGGCCTCGAGCGCGGGCTCGAGGCGCTGGTCGCCTGAGCCCTCGCGTCGCCGCTCAGGGCCCGCCGAACATCATCGGCGCGTGCAGCGGACGGCGCGCGGTCTTGGCCGTCACCACGGTGACGGGGATGCCCAGCCGCTCGACCCTCGCGGGCAGATCGCGCTTGAGCCAGTGCGACACCCGCTCGGGCAGCGTCGAGATGATCACCTCGTCGAAGTGCTCGTGCACGAGCGTGCGCTCGATGGCCAGCAGCGCGTCGTGCGGGCCGACGATGCCCTCCACCCGGCCGTCCACGACCTCCTCGAGCAGCGGGATGGCGAGCTCGAGCGTCTTGCGGGCCTCCTCCTCGCCGAACATCTCCTCGGCCGCGAGTTGCGGGACGAGGAGCGTGAAACGACACGGGCTGCGATCGGCCCGCGCGCGGATCGCGTCCAGCAGGGCCGGGGTCGCCGCCGTGCGGTTCGCCACGATGAGGACGCGCGCCGGACTTGGATCAGGCATGGAGCCTCCTCTCACGTTCCTGCGGCGATCGTCGCACGCCCACGGTGCCGAGGCAACCGTGAGGGGCGGCCCGCGAGCGGTGGTCCCGTCTAGCCCAGAACCCAGCGGTCGCCGAGGATGATCGGCACCTCGGCGCCGCCCGGCTCGACGCCGAGCACGTCGACCTCCGGCCCGCCGATCATCGCGTCCTGGTGGACGATCGAGTGGTTCACGCCGAGCGCCTCGTGCGCGTCCTCGTCGTCCGGCAGCCCCGGGATGGTGACGCTGTAGGCGCCGCCCCACGCGATGTGGCTCGTCGCGTTCTCGTCGAACAGCAGGTCGCCGAACACGATCCCGCTGCGCCCGACCGGGGAGTCGCCGTCGACCAGCGCGACCTCGCCGAGACGCGACGCGCCGTGGTCCGCGGCCATCTGGGAGCGGACCAGGTCGGCGCCGCGGGTCGCGTCGACGGCGACCGCCCGCCCGCCCTCGAAGCGCAGCGTCAGCCCTTCCACCCGGCCGCCGTTCGTCAGGTGGAACGGCCGGGTGGTGCGGACGACGCCCTCGACGCGGCGGAAGTCCGGCGTGGTGAACACCTCCTCGGTCGGCATGTTCACCACCATCGGCGCGCCCCAGACCGTCGTCGTGCCGGCCGAGAGCCAGCGCGTGCCGGCGGCGAGGCCGACCGACAGGTCCGTCCCGCCGCCGCGGAACCGCACCGCCTCGAAGCCGCGCTCGCCGAGCAGCGCGGCGCGGGCGTTCAGGCGGGCGGTGTGCTCGCGCCACGCCGCCTCCGGGTCCGGGACGTCCAGGCGCAGAAGCGGCGCCATGACGTCCCAGAGGCGATCGACGTCGGGGTCGCCCAGCATCGCCTGGGCGACGCCGGGGCACGGGCCCGGGACCACCGTCCACGCGACGTCGCCGTGCTCGATGGCGGCGGCCATGGCGGCCGTCTGCGGCAGGTGGTCGCGCGCGACCCGCGCAGGGTCCACGCCGTCGAACAGGTCGGGCCGCGGGTCGCCCCAGACCATGATGATCGCGCCGTGGTTCGCGACGCACTCGGTCGTCACCGCCTCGAGCCACGCGGGCACGAAGTCCAGGCTGTCCTCCG
Organism: Solirubrobacteraceae bacterium; assembly: GCA_035563395.1. Classification (GTDB taxonomy): domain Bacteria; phylum Actinomycetota; class Thermoleophilia; order Solirubrobacterales; family Solirubrobacteraceae; genus DASQMT01. Next base: position 12,188 of record DATMVH010000144.1, on the reverse strand, counting down.
GTGCGTGGAGCAGGCGCGCCCGCTTCACGTGCTGGTCCCAGTAGTGCGCGGTGACGAACCGAGCGCCCGCGGCGTACGCCTCCTCGGCCACGGCACGCACGATCGGCGCCTGCTCGACGTCCCAGCCGAGCACGTAGACGTCCTGGTTCGGCACCACGCCGGCCCCGACGCGGACCGCCAGGCGCGCGAGCCGGTCGATCCGCTCGCGTGTCGAGGGGCGGGTGAGCTCCATCGGCCCATCATCTCCGCCCGTTGCGCTCGCGCGCAACGCGTCGGCCGCTACTCACGGGGGGGCGGCTCGAGCGACTCGGCGAGCAGCGTCGAGACGTCGGCGACGCGCATCTCGTCGCCGCGCGCCCGGACCCCGTCGTCGAGCATCACCGTGCAGAACGGGCAGGCGACGGCCAGCGTCCCGGCCCCGGTGCCGGCGGCCTCCTGCACGCGCGCGTCGTTGATGGGCGTCCCGCGCTCCTCCATCCACATGTGCGCGCCGCCCGCGCCGCAGCAGAACGTCTTCTTCCCGCTGCGCCGCATCTCGATCGGCGCCCCGACGGCCGCTACGAGCTCACGCGGGCCCTCGAGCACGTCGTTGTGGCGCGCGAGGTAGCAGGAGTCGTGGTACGTGATCGAGCGCTCGTCGTTGTGCGGCTGGAGGCGACCCTCGCGCACCAGCTCGGCGAGCAGCTCCGAGTGGTGCACGACCTCGTAGCGCCCGCCGAAGTCCGGGTACTCGTTGGCGAGCGTGTTGAAGCAGTGCGGGCAGCTCGCGACGATCTTCGTCACGCCGGCCTCGTTCAGCGTCTCCACGTTCTGCTCGGCCTGCGCCTGGAAGAGGTACTCGTTGCCCATGCGCCGGGCGGGGTCGCCGGTGCACGACTCGCGCGGGCCGAGGATGGCGAAGTCGACGCCGGCGGCCTGCAGCAGCCGCGCGGTCGACTCGGCCGACTTCCTGGCGCGCTCGTCGAACGAGGCAGCGCAGCCGACCCAGTAGAGGACCTCGGGCGCCGGCTCGCCGGGCTGCAGGACCCGCACGCCGAGCGGCTCGGCCCAGTCCGCGCGCTCCGTCTGCGCGCGGCCCCAGGGGTTCGACGCGCGCTCGACGTCGCGCAACATCGGCTCCGCCTCCGCCGGGAAGCTCGACTCGACCATGACGAGGTGCCGGCGGAGGTCGACGATGTGGTCGATGTGCTCGATCGACACCGGGCACTCGCGCACGCACGCCCCGCACGTCACGCAGTCCCAGACCATCTCCTCGGGGACCGCGTTCGGGACGATGGGATCGGGCTCCACGGCCATGTCGCGCAGCAGCTTCGGCCCGTCCGCGAAGACCTGGTCGCGCACGCCCATGATCACGAGCTTGGGCGACAGCACCTTGCCGGTGGTCCAGGCGGGGCAGACGTCCTGGCAGCGCCCGCACTCCGTGCAGGAGAACGAGTCCATCATCTGCTTCCACGTGAGGTCCCTGACTGTCCCCGCGCCGAAGCGCATCTCCTCGTCCGGCACGTCGAAGTCCAGCGGCTCGATGCGGCCGGGCGGCGCCGTGCGGCCGAAGTAGACGTTGAACGCCGCCGTGACGATGTGCAGGTGCTTGGAGTGGGGGAGGTAGGCGAGGAACGACAGGATGATCAGGACGTGCGCCCACACGAAGACGCGCTCCAGGATCTCCGTGACCGTGCCGTCGCCGAACAGGCCGGACAGCGCGTCCGACACCGGCGACCAGCTCGCGGGCCACTCGTTCAGCCCGAGGGCGATCCGGGACGCGTGCCACAGCAGCAGCGTGCTCACGATGCCGGCGATCAGCGCGAGGATGAGGTCGGCCTCGCCCAGGTGGCTGCCCTCGAACCGCCGGGGCCGCTCGACCTTGCGGATGTACACGGCGGCGAGCACGCCCGCGAGCACGAGCGTCGCGAAGACGTCGACGAGGAGCGCGAACCAGCCCTGGTGACCCAGCCACGGCAGCGTGGCCTCGCGGTCGACCGCCCCGATCATCGCGATGACGATCGTCGGGAAGAGCACGACGAAGCCCCAGAAGATCGCCGCGTGCATCAGCCCGGGGCCGAGGCGCTGGAGCAGCTTGCGCTGCCCGAGCACGATCTCGGCCTCGTTCTTGACGCGCTGCGGCACGTCGCCCGAGCGCTCGGCCGGCTTGCCGAGCTTCAGCAGGTCGACGAGCAGCTTCGCGCGGCGGACGAACAACGTGCCGCTGACGGCGAGCGCCGCCGCGAGCGCCAGCGCTCCGATCGCGACGGCTATGACCGCACCTTCCGCAGCTCGGCGGTGATCGCCGGGATGATCTCCGTCAGGTCGCCGATCACCGCGTAGTCCGCGTTGTTGAGGATGGGCGCCTCCGCGTCCGAGTTGATGGCGAGGATCTTCTTCGCCCCCTTGCAGCCGGCGATGTGCTGCGTCGCCCCGCTGATCCCGCACGCGATGTAGAGGTCGGGCGACACCTTCGTGCCCGTCTGGCCGACCTGGTCGGTGTGCGGCCGCCAGCCCGCGCTGGTCACCACGCGCGAGCACCCGACGGCGGCGTCCAGCATCCCCGCGAGCTCCTCGAGGATCTCGAAGCCCTCCGCGGAGCCCACCCCGCGCCCGCCGCTCACCACCACCTTGGCCTCGGCGAGCGAGATGCCGGTGGTGACGGCGTCGACGTGCTCGACGACCTGCACGACGACGTCTGCCGGTTCCAGCGCCGGGGCGAACGGCTCGACGGCCGGCTCGGCCGCGGCGTCGAGCGCCACGGCGGCGACGGTGTGCGGCGCGACCGACACGATCGGGACCGCCCCGTGGACGCGCGCCTCCTCGATCAGGCTGCCGCCCCAGCGCACGCGCGTGACGGTGAGCGGCTCGCCGGGAAGGATGCCCGTGCAGTTCGCGGCGAACGGCAGCTCGAGCCGCGCGGCCACGTGCGCGAGCACCTCGTTGCCGCGGTTCGTGCCGGCGCCGACGACCGCGCGAGGGTCGAGCCGGCCGACCAGCTCCGTCACGCAGCGCGCCCACGCGCCGGGCGCGTAGGCCTCGAGCCGCTCGTCCTCGGCCACGTGCGCGCGGGACACGCCGTGCGCGCCGAGCTGCGCCGCGGCCTCCCGGGCGCCGGGGCCGACGAGCAGCGCCTCCACCGGCTTGTCGCCGGCGAGCTCGCGCGCGAGCGCGAGCGCCTGCAGCGACAGCTCGTCGGCCCGCCCGGCCGCGTGCTCGATCAGCGCCAGTGCCATCACGCCACCCCCAGCTCGCGCATGACGTCGACCACCGCGGGCGCCGCCGCGGCGCCCTCGCCGAGGATCTCGGCCCGCTTGCCCGCGCCCGGCGGTACGACCAGCCGCAGCTTCTCGAGCTGCTGCTCGGGCCGTGCCGGCGTCTTGCGCTCGACCGGCTTGCGGCGCGCGCGGAGCTTCGCGGGCACGGACGGGTAGCGTGGGAGGTTGATCCCCTCCAGCACGGACACGACCGCGGGCAGGGGAACGAGGTACACGTCGCGCCCGCCGGCCACCTCCTGCTCGCAGCGCGCGCGGCCGTCCTCGACCGACAGGCCCTTCAGGCCCGTGACGATCGGCCGCCGGAGCGCGTGGGCGACGCGGATGCCGACCTGGAAGCCGCCGGAGTCGGCCGACTCGTTGCCGAAGACGACCAGGTCGAACTCGCGCCCGGCGGCGCGCTCGGCCTCGATCGCCTCGACGATCGCCGCCGCCGTGGCCTGCGGATCCCACTCCTCGCCGCCCGTGGCCAGCAGGATCCCGCGGTCGGCGCCGATCGCCAGCGTCTCGCGGACCTGCTCCTCGGCCTCGTCTGGCCCGAGCGTCAGCACGGTCACCTCGCCGCCGTGCTGCTCGACGAGCCGCACCGCCTCCTCCACGCCGCACTCCTCGTGCGGGCTGATGGTGAAGCCGAGATGGCGCGTCTCGATCGCCTGCTCGTCGTCCGTGAGGACGATGCGGCCGCCGGTCATGGGGACCCGCTTCACGCAGACGAGGATGTTCATGTCAGCACCGGCTCGGGCGCGCGGACGCGCTCGTTCTGCGGGTCGAACAGCGGCGTCGAGCCGACGACCGCGACGGTGACGGGGAAGCGCTCGTTCATGAACTCCACGGCGAGCTGCGCGCCCGCGGTCGCGTGCTCGGGCGGCAGGTAGGACATCAGGATGTGCTTGCCGACGGACGGCCCGGCGCCGGCGCTGGTGACGAACGACCGGCGGCCCTTGGCGTCCGTGAGCGGCGCGCCGTCGCGGGTGACGATCGGCTCGCCGCCCATCATGTAGCGCTTCCGGCCGTCGCTCGCCGTGTGGTCGTCGACGGTGAGCGTGCAGAGGATGGCCGCCGGCTCGGACTCGCGGTGGCGCAGGTGCGCCTCCTTGCCCACGAAATCCTGCTCCTTGACCGTGCCCCAGGCCATGCCGGCCTCGACGACGTCGTACTCCCCGTCGAGCTCGAAGCCGAATGCGCGGTAGCACTTCTCGAGCCGGCCGGTGGTGGCGTAGACGCCGATGCCCGCCGGGACGATCCCGTGCGGCGCGCCGGCCTCCGCGATCGCGTCCCACAGCTTCGCGCCCTGCTCGATCGGCACGTAGAGCTCCCAGCCGAGGTCGCCGACGTAGGAGATGCGGGAGGCGAGCACCCGCAGCGAGCCGACCTCGATCGTGCGGCAGGTCGCGAACGGGAAGGCCTCGTGCGAGACGTCGTCGCTCGTCGTGCTGCCCAGGATGTCGCGCGCCCGCGGGCCCCAGAGGCCGAGCGTGCACCAGCTCGACGTGAGGTCGACGACCTGCGCCGTGCCGTCCGCCGGGAGGTGGTCGCGGTACCACTTCAGGTCCGCCATCCCGTGGGCGCCGCCGGTGACGACGCGGAAGTGGTCCTCGCCGAGCCGCATCACCGTGAGGTCGGAGCGGAAGCCGCCGTTCGGCGTCAGCACGGGGGTGTAGACGACGCGCCCGAGCTTGACGTCCATCTGGCGCATGGAGACGCGCTGCACGCAGTCGAGCGCGCCGGGGCCGACGACGTCGAAGACGCAGAACGCGGTGAGGTCGAACATCGCCGCGCGGTCGCGCATCGCGAGGTGCTCGGCGTTGATGATCGGCGACCACCAGCGCGACTCCCACTCCGCCTCGCGGCCGGCGACGCCGTACTCCTCCACCAGCGGCGCGTTGGAGCCGTACCAGTGCGGCCGCTCCCAGCCCACGGCCTCGTAGAAGACGGCGTCGAGCGCCCGCTCGCGCTCGTGGAAGGGAGAGAGGCGGAGGTTGCGGTTCGACGACCACTGCTCGGCCGGATGGACGATGCCGTAGGTCTTGTTGAAGCCCTCGGAGGCGCGCGCCTTGACGTGCGCCACCGCCTTCTGGTGCTCGTAGAAACGGGCGATGTCCGAGCCCTGGAGGTCGATCTCCGGCTCGCCGTGGACCATCCACTCGGCGACCGCGCGGCCGACGCCCGGTCCCTCCTTGATCCACACCGCGGCGGCGGACCACAACCCGCCGACCTCGGGCGTCTCGCCGAGGACGGGAAGGCCGTCCGGCGTGAGGGAGAGCAGGCCGTTGATCGCGTACTTCACGCCGACGGACTCGTCGCCGACGATCTCCGGCATCAGCTCGAGCGCGTCCTCCATCTGCTTGACGAAGTCGTCCTCGGTGAAGGGCAGCTCCGTCGGCGACAGCGCCGCTTCCTCGATCGAGGGGATCTCGTCGGGGTCGTGGAGGATCGGCCGGTGGGCGTAGGAGCCGACCTCAAGCCCGCCGCCGTCCTGGCGCTCGTACATGTTCGTGTCCATGTCGCGCACGATCGGGTACTCGACGCTGGCCTTGGCGTCCGCGAAGCGCGGCACCGGGCCGATGTCGATCATCTGGTGTACGGCGGGCGTAAGCGGGATCGAGGCGCCGGCCATGCGGGCGATCCGCGGGCTCCAGACGCCGCAGCAGACCACCACCACGTCCGTCTCGACGTCGCCGCGGGTCGTGCGGACGCGCGTCACGCGGCCGTGCTGGACGTCGATGCCGAGCACCTCGGTGTTGGCGGCGACGGTGAGCGCGCCCGAGGCCTGCGCGTCCTCGCGCATGAGCGTCCCCGCGCGCAGGGAGTCCACGACGGAGACGTCCGGGCAGTAGAAGCCGCCGAGGATCACGCGCTCGTCGATGAAGGGGACGAGCTCCTTGACCTCGGCCGGCGTGACGAGCGACACCGGCTCGACGCCCCACGACTTCGCCGACGCCATGCGGCGGCGCAGCTCCTCCATCCGCTCCTCGGTCCGCGCGACCTCGATCCCGCCGCAGCGGGTGAGCACGCCGAGTTCCTCGTACTGGCGCATGCTGTCGCGCGTGAGCCTCGTCATCTCGCGCGAGTGGTCGACGGGGAAGATGAAGTTGGACGCGTGGCCCGTCGAGCCGCCGGGATTGGGCAGCGGGCCCTTGTCGAGCAGGACGAGATCGGTCCAGCCCAGCCGCGCGAGGTGGTACGCGAGGCTGTTGCCCACGATGCCGGCCCCGATCAGGACGGCGCGCGCAGACGGCGGCAGGGCGGAGGGGGCGCCGGTTTGATCATCCACGGGAGGTCACCTCGGTGCGGGAGCGGAACGCAGCGTGATATATCACAGACGAACGCCGCCTGCTCGAAGTTTCACGGATCGTTCCACGGCCGCCCGGCTGCCGCATCCCGTTGGCCCGGTCGAGGGTCCGAGGTATGATCGAGGCGTGCGGCCGCGGCGCCGCACGGACGTGCCCCGGGGAGTGGCGCAGTCTGGTAGCGCACCCGGCTGGGGGCCGGGCGGTCGCAGGTTCAAATCCTGTCTCCCCGATTTCCGGCGGCGAGCGCGGAATCATCGCCCCCGGGCGAAGCATGCCCGGGTAGCTCGGCCCCTAAGGGACGTGGACGAGAGCCCTGACACGAGGGCAGTCCGGCGGCCGTGCTGCGGGATGAGGCGAACCCGCTGGCTGCTAGGTCGCGGCTCGCCGAAGGCCTCCTCGTTCGCCACCCCGACCGAGGCGTGAGACTGTACGAACTTCCACTCGCCGTCCTCGCGGTGCAGCACGCAGGTGACGCGGCATGGCAGTTCCCCGCCGTCAGGCAGGATGAACGCCACTCGGTCGGCAACCCAGCCGACCGAGCCCTCGACGTAGGCCTCGGGGTCACCCGGCGTGAACGGCATCCGCCCGCCCATCGCGTCGAGCTGCTCCTTGAAGACCTCGACCACGCGCGGCCCGGACCACCACTCCTGTGGGTCGGTGCCGATCGCGCGGGCGTCAGGGTCGCGTGAGAAGTGACGGTCCACGAACGCCGTGTCGCCGCTGCCCATCGCGTCGTAGAAGCGGAGCATGAGCTCGCGCAGCTCGTCGGATCGCTTCATGCGTCACCTCCGAATCGCCTTGTGCCACGCTACCGAGGGCGGCCAATCGAAGTTTAGGGTCGCGACAGCTCGATCGCCGCTGCTCGCCCGCGGCCTCCAGCGGCGGTCGCGGTCGGCGGCGCCCTCGCGAACCGGCGTCGCTGTCTATGCGAAGCGAGCGCCTCGGCGGGCCGCGGGTGCTCGGCGAAGCGGCAGTCCTCGGCCCACTCCCGAGCAGATGGTCGCGTCCTGGAGGCGGCTCAAGGTCTGGGCGGGCTGGCAGTCGAACGTCAAGACACCCGCTTGCCGTGCGTGGCGTCGTCGATCTGCCGTTCGATTGCGTCGAGAAAGGCCGTGACGTAGGCGTGCCCCGCGTCGCTCGAGGCAGCTGCGGGGGGTCGCAGAAGACGCCGTCGGCCGCCAGCGCACCGACGCCGTCCGCGAAGAGAACGGCTGCCGCCGCATCGTCGAGCGGACCGGTATAGCCAGACTCGGTCATGGCGGCTCTGTTCACCAGATCTGGAGCCAGCGCCAGCACCAGCGACGTTTCGAGCTCGCCCGCATGTCCGCCGGCTTCGCCGGCTGACACGCCCCGGGCTCGCGCGATCGCCAGCAGGGCGCCCACGGCGACGCGCAGACTGGGGACGACGACTCCCACACCGTCACGCTGGCTGGCTGCGCCGGCCTCTTGTAGTGGCCGTTCATTACCCCCGTGCGTCGCGAGGAGTACGACGCGGCGAACGCCGTGCCTCGCGAAGCTGTCGACGAGGTCGTGGACGATCATGTGCAGCGTTTCCGGCCGCAAGGACAGCGTCCCGGCGAACGCGAGATGATGCTGCGAGCACCCCATCCGCATCGTCGGGGCGCACAAGGCGTCTCGCCGCTCGGCGAGGAGAGGTCCCAAGCGATCGACGAGGACAGCGTCCGTGTCGAGCGGCAGGTGCGGTCCGTGCTGCTCAACCGCACCGAACGGCACTACCACAGTGGACCGCCCACGGCCGAGCTCTGCCCGCGCCTGAGCGGAGGTCATCTCCGCCAGCGGGACGTGCTTTCCATGGTCGGTCACGGTCGCTCTTGCTCAAGCAGCGCGGCGATGGTGCGTAGGCTTTGCGTCATCGTCGTCCGAAATCGACCGCGAAGGAGCGGCACGAAAATGCGGATCGGTCCTTGGGCGCTGGTGTCGATGGACAGCCGGAGGCGCGTCGCGGCGCCACGTTGCTCGGGGACGAGCTCCGCCCGCTGGTTGAGCCGGAACGGCCCGAAGCGCACGTCCCATGCCGCGCGCCGGTCCGGCTCATAATCGACGACGGTCGCCGTTCCCTCCACGCGACCACGTCCCTGCCGACGGACGACACGGGCGGTGGTGCCCACACCTACCGGCCCAGCGGATGTCTGGGTCATCTCAAGCAAATCGGCGTCCCACCTTGGGTGGTTCTCGAAGTGGTGCCTGGCGACGAAGTCGAACACGACCTCGGGCGGGCGCCGCACAATCCCCTCGACGGTCACCACGGTCACGGCACGCCCCCACCTCGCATGTAAGGAAAACTCTCCTCCGTACCGCGAAGCCGCGTCAAGCCGTGGGGGCACCGCCCCGCGGCTGCGAGGTCCGCGGGCACATGCGCCACTCTCGGGATCCCGCGCCTAGCGAAGCGAGCGTGTGCGATCGCTCTCGCGCGAGCCACAACAGACCCTCCGATGCGGAATCCGCTGGCGTCCTCAGGCCGGTCGCTTCAGGCGTCGGCGCTCGCTGGCCAGGTGTTGGGAGTCGTAGCGGAAATGCTCCCGGTCGGGCGCCGCGGGCGCGTACTCCACGCGAAGCATCCATCAGCCCGTGCCAGCCGGCGAGTCTCCCAAGCGCGACATCGATGCAGTCCGTCCGGAGCCGGAGCCCGGCGAGCGCGTCTCGACGAGTGGCAGACGGCGGGCTCAGACTGGAGCGAGGTCGGACCTACGGACGCCGAGAATCCCTGACCAGGCGCCACAGCCGGTCGATCCGCGACTGGGTCTCAGGGTTCAAATGGTGTCCGCTCAGCCCGATCTTCGACCCGGTAGGCCGCCGTGCAGCAGTGGTCGCCGCCGCAGCAGGGCAGCCCTTCTCTGCAGCACACGCCGCCGCACAGGCGGAAGCCGGCGCGGCAATACGCATTCGCCGGAGCGGCAGGTGGCGCGCTCGATCTCGGGCGGCGTGCCGGGCGCGATCTCCGGGCAGTAGTCGTCGCAGCTCCCGCAGTGGTCGGCGTCCGTGTCGAGGTTCGCGCAGCCGTCGGGGCAGCAGGTCTCCGTGTCCAGGCACGTGTCGCCGCAGGCGAGGCAGTGCCTGCTCGTGCCCAGCGGGACGCAGCGGTGAGTGGTCAGCGCGGTGGGATCAAGGCAGCAGCGCTCGCCGGCGCCGCACCGGCTGCAGTCGCTGCCGCACGCGTCATTGGTCGTGGCGCGCACGCAGTCGCCACGGCAGCGCGTCTCGAGCCCGCCGCACGAGCGTCCGCACGCCGAGCAGTTGCGCTCGTCCCGTTCGTGTCCGTGCAGAACTTGCAGCCGGCCGGGGTCGTGCAGCGCTCGAGCCCGCCGGGGCAGCCGCCGGTGATGGCGGGCGGGATCGGCAGAGAAGGGAGTGTCGCAGCGCGCCGGGGGCAGGCAACGCCCGCGGCAGCACACCTCACCGGGCGGGCAGGGGGTCTCAGCACCCGCCGCAGTTGAACGGGTCCGTGTTCAGGTCGGCGCAGTACCAGTTCCCGCCGGGCACGACGCACTGCGTCGCCGGAGCCCGGCACCCGCCGCGTACGGCGATGGCCACCGGCGGCCCACGCCCGCCCGTGGTCGGACCCGCCGCGTAGTGGGCCGCGCTCCGATAGGAGGAGGACGCCGCCAGCCAGCCGGGCGTGGCCATCCCTCATCGCTCGACGTAGGGCTGAAGCCGCGTGAGGAGGAACGAAAAGCGCTCGCTAACGTCGACGCGCACGAAGGAGCGCTCCGCCGCGTCCGTCTTGCGGTCGCGGTGGGTGAAGACGACATCGACCACCGTGCGTGGCCCGCCTAGCGGGGAACGGCGCACCTCCACCGCGCTCAGCGAGCGGTCCCGAGCGAACGCGCCGGCGGCCATGGCGTACATGTCGGGGTAGCGGCACGACGTCGTCGCTGACGCGTCGGGCGGCCATGTCGATCGCGTGCCCGCGCGGCTCCGACGGCGCGCGAGCGCCTGGAGAACTTCAGCCTGGCTCAGATCCTTCCGGACGCACCGATCTCCTTGAAGTCGGGGTGCAAGGGCGATCCGACCTGCGCGCGGGCGCGTCGCGTGTGGGGGTCGTGCAGCCGGGATCCGAGCGTGAGGACGTGCTTCAGCGTGGCGTCCATGATCAGTGGCTGTGCGCGCGCGCCCCCGCATGAAGCTGCGCTCCGGGGGCGGTGTCGAAGACCAGCAGCGCGGACTCGATGCGGCCGTCGCGAACCGTGTTCCATTCCGTCATCAGCAACGTCGTGGCTCCGTGCGGTGTCTGGGCGTCGAGCTCGTACAGCGAGGCGACCTGACCGTCGCTCTCGGCCTGACGCAGGATGCGCACGTCGGAGACGTGCTCGTACTTTCCCGCGAGTTCGGACAGGAACGTCTCGCGGTCGACCGCCTGCTGCATCCCGGGACCCTGGAACCTGAAGTCGTCGGACAGGAGCGTGCGGGCGCGATCGAGACCGCCGCCGACGAGAGCGTTGATGTAGCGCGTTGCGAGGGCGGAAGCGGAGTGCTCGGACACGGGTCCTCCTGCGGGTCGTCGGTCATGGCGACATCGGATCGGCATGCGATCCGTGCTCGAGCGACCCTGACCCGTCGGTGACGACGAGCTGTCCCATCATGCCGCGGTCCTCGTGTTCGAGTATGTGGCAGTGGAACATGTACGGGGTGTCGGGGTCGCTGTAGTCCTCGAAACTCGTCACGAAGCGCACCATTTCCCCGGGTGGTACGTAGACGGTGTCCTTAAGCCCGGACAGAGCGGGCGGCGGCGGCCCTCCGGCGTACTGGATCACGCGGAAGCGCACGTCGTGGACGTGGAAGTTGTGCGGCGTGCCGGTCGTGTTCTCGACTTCCCAGATCTCGGTGTCGCCGACGCGCACCACGTCGTCGATCCGCCTCATGTCCATCTTGAGCCCGTTGATGTCGCGGCTGCCAAGCTCGAACCGCCGAACGCGGCGCGACTGATCGGGATCCGGGGTCTCGGGCTGCCGGACCAGGGTCCGCGGGCGCGCGCCGGCATCTTCGAGCTGCTCGGCGGCGCGGAGCTCGAGCAGGTCGAACGTGTCGTCGGCGCCGCTGAATCGCCCCTCGAAGGGGTTCGTGCCCAGCTCCGGCTCGAAGCTGCGCAGCACGGCCCGTTCACCCGGCTCGAAGTCGACGAGGATCTCGGCGCGCTCCCCGACCGACAGCTGGATGCGAGTCATCGGCTCGGGTGAGTCGAGCAGCCCGCCGTCGGTGGCGATCAGGTGGAACCGGCGGCCGTCGGCGAAGCCGATGTTGTAGATCCGGGCGGTCGAAGCGTTGAGGAGCCGCAGGCGCACCAGCCTATGCCCGAGGTCGAGGTACGGCGCATGCGTGCCGTTGATGAGGATCTCGTCGCCGAGGCGGCCAATCGGGCTGATCACGCCTTGCCCGAAGTCGAGTCGCCCGTCGTCCTCGAGCCGCGTGTCTTGGATGATCAGCGGGATGTCGTCGACGCCGTACGCGGACGGTAGCGCGAGCCCGTTCGGCTGCGGGTCGGCGATCAGGAACAGCCCGGCGAGCCCGCGGTAGACGTGATCCGCGGTCTCGCCCATGAGGTGTGGGTGGTACCAGAGCGTCGCCGCGGGCTGGTCGATGGTCCACGACGGCGACCAGGTGTCGCGCGGCTCGATCCTCTGAT
>DATMVH010000143.1:0-2552 GCA_035563395.1 Solirubrobacteraceae bacterium | reverse complement strand
GGCGGTGATCAGGCGCCATTCCGCGCGGACGGCGGCTCGGCCTCTTCGCTGGAAGCGTCCGATCCCGCGGTTGTGCTTGGTCTGCCCGAACACGGGCTCGATCATCGGCTGGCGTTGCCGGTAAAGACCGCCGCCGCGCTCTGTGGCCAGGACGCGGCGCATGAACGCGTAGAGCCCGCCGTCCCAGCCCGGCCGGGCGCCCTTGCGCTTGCTCGCATCCGGCGGGATTAAGACCGCGATCCCCCGGTCGACGATGCGTTCCATCTGCTGCTGGTGCCAGTAGCCGGCATCGGCGAGCAGCACGCTGGGTGTTTCGGTGACGCCGGCCGCGTGCAGTTCGTGTTGGGCGGCGTCGAGCATCGGCTCCAAGTGCCCGAAGTCCGGGGCGGCGGTTATCACCTCGGCGGCGATCACGACCTGATGCTCGTTGGTGACGGCCTGAGCGTTGTAGCCCTGGATGAATCCCCGCAGCCCCTTCACGACGCGCGAGTCGGGGTCGCTGAGGTTGATGCGACCCTCCGGGGTGGCCGGCGGCTGGTAGAGGTCCGGTGGCCGGCCGAAGCGCCGCCCGTCCTTCATCCGTCCGCGGGCCCGGTAGGCCTCATAGGCGCGGTTGGCGCGCACCTCCGTCCACAATTCCTCCTCCAGGCGGCGCTTGGCCTCGCGCAGCCGCTTGGGGCGGCTGCGCGGCACCGGCTGCGGGTTCGCCGCGCGCTCGGCCTCTAGGCACTGCTTGGCCACGCGCAGCCAGCCGCGGCGGCCCTGGGCGGTGGCGAACTCCGGCGGCAACTCGTCGCCGCGCGCCTGCCCGTAGAGCTCGTCCTCGGCGGCATCGACCGCCTTGGCCTCCTCGAGGATCTCGCGCGCCAACTGCTCGTAGTCGAGGTTCTCGTTGCGCGACGCGTTGGCCTGCACCTTCGTGCCGTCGACGGCGATCACGCCGACCCTGACCAGCCCGCTGCGCGCGCAGAGCGTGAGCACCTCGCCGAACAGCCCGGCGATCGCGTCCTGGTGGCGCTCGACGAACCGCGCGATCGTCGCGTGGTCAGGGCGCTGCTGGGCGGCCAGCACGCGGAAGGCGACGTCCTCCTCGCAGGCGCGCTCGATCACGCGCGAGGAGCGGATCCCGCGCGCGTAGGCGTACATCAACAACGCCACCATCATCGCCGGGTCACAGGGCGGCCGGCTGCGCCCATCGACCCGATAGGCCGCATAGAACGGCTCCAGATCCATCTCGCCGACGGCGTCGATCACAAACCACGCCAGGTGCCGCGGCGGCAGCCACTCGCGGACATCGGGCGGCATCAAGAACGACTGCTCGCGATCACACGCGACAAAGCGCTGAGCCATGCCCGAGATCGTCTTAATCGCGCCGGACAGACCCCCGACTTATCCGACAGCCTCAGGCGGAAGCGATATCGGATCTTCAGCCGTGGGCGAGTTGCTCCACGACGAATGCGACGGCGATGAGGATCATCGCGGTGCCCCGAGACGCGAGCAGGGGGCGCGCGGCCGTAACCGCAACGGCAACGGGATTCAGACCTCGAGTTTCAAGCCACGCCGGCTGGGCGCGAAGACCGGCGAGCGTAACCTGTGTCGTGACGGGAGTGCCACGTGAAGACCACCAGCGTCGAAACCGCGGAGCGCGGCCGCTCGCCCTTGGGAGCTTATGTTCGCTACCTGATGGACGGGCCGCACGGCAACATGATCCACTCGACCGTGCCGCCGCGGATGGTGGGCCGCGCCTGCCGCTTCAGGACCATCGACGAATACTGGTTCGTCCTCTCGGGCGAGGGAGAAATCTGGCGCAGGGCAACGGACGGCCGTGAGAGCATCACCAGGCTCATCCCCGGTGTGTGCATCGATATCCCGCTCGGCACTGCCTTCCAGTACCGCTGCACCGGAGATGTGCCCCTAGTCTTCACCTGCACGGCCCTGCCGCCCTGGCCGGGCGACGACGAGGCGGTGGTCATGGACGGGCCGTGGGTACCAAGTGCGGACCTGGAGCTCGGGGTCAGCAGCTCCGGTCAGCCCCCTCGGCACGCCTGACCTTCGGCACGTATTGGCCCTCGGAACATCCGGGACCGCTGGCGCAGACGGAGGCTGCCTCGTCAGCGCAGGACAGTGTGCACGTCGCGCCTAGTCACGGCGCGACGCTGCTCCCGCCTGGCAGGCCCAGCAGCAGCGACTTATGCGACAGCCTCGCCTGAACTCGGTTGTCGGCGTCGACGCCGGCGAGACGCCTGCATGGGACCGGACGCGAGCGTCCGTGCCGTCCGCCGGCCCGGGCGCGGACGTGGACGGAAGAGGCCGCTCGGGCGTCGGTCAGCGGGTACGCGCTTCGCGGCGTTCGCCGTAGAGGAGCGCCAGTTCGTCGCGCAGCGCGGCGTTGTCCTGGCGCAGCCTCCGGTTCTCGGCGCGGAGCGTCTCGAGGCGCTGGCGCAGCGACGCCTCGGTCGCCCGCTGCGGGGCTGGAACGCCATCGCCAGGGGCGGGCGCCTGATCGCGCAGCCGCTCGATTGCGGCGCGCAGATCGGGCTGTGTGTAGAGCC
>DATMVH010000142.1:0-4078 GCA_035563395.1 Solirubrobacteraceae bacterium | reverse complement strand
CTGCGCGTGCGACTCGTCCACGCGGAGCCGGCGGCGCCCGCGCGCCGGCTCGCCGGCCGGCGGCCCGGCCGCGGCGCCCGCCAGACCGCCGCGCCGCGGATCATCACCCGCACGGAATGGGGCGGCGACACCGTGCCGCCGCGCTCCAGTCCGTCCTACGGCCAGGTCCTGCTCGCCTTCGTCCACCACACGGTCACCGCGAACGCCTATCTGCCCGAGCAGTCCGCCGGGATCGTCCTCGCCATCGCGCGCTACCACCGCAACACGAACGGCTGGAACGACATCGGCTACAACTTCCTCGTCGACCAGTACGGCCAGGTGTTCGAGGGCCGTGCGGGCGGCGTCGAGGAGGCCGTCGTCGGCGCCCAGGCGCAGGGGTGGAACAGCGTCTCGACCGGCGTCGCGTGTCTGGGGGACTTCTCGGCGATCGCGCAGAGCGAGGCCGCCATGGAGGCGCTCGCCCAGCTCCTCGGGTGGAAGCTCTCGCTCCACGGCGTCCCGGTCGAGGGGCAGATCACCGCCACGTCGCTCGGCGGGTCGTCGAACCGCTACCGGTCGGGCACGCCCGTCGTCTTCGAGCGGATCTCGGGCCACCGCGACGGCAACGTCACGAGCTGCCCGGGCGCGGTCCTCTACAGCCAGCTGCCGGACCTGCGCGCGCGGGCCGCGCGCTACGCCGTCGCTCCGCCGCCGCCGGAGCCGACCGCCGCCGTGTCGATGCGGACGTCCACGAACGTGGTGCGCGGCATCGCGCCGCTGGTCGTCACGGGCACGGTGCAGTTCAACGACGGCGCGCCGCTCGACGGCGTGCCCGTCCAGGTCTTCTTCGCCCCGCCCGGCGGCCCGCCGGGGCAACTCGCACAGGTCGCCTGCGCGGCGAACGGCTCCTTCTCCGCGACCGTGACGCTGGCGCAGAGCGGGCTCGTGGCCGCGCGGTACCCCGGCGACGGCGAGCGCCCGCCGGCCGACTCACCCCCGACGGAGGTGACGATCCTCCCGCGGCTGGCGGTCGAGCTCTCCACGCGCGAGGTCCGCGCCGGCCGTCGGGTCGCCGTCCGCGGCAGCGTGACGCCGCCGGGAGCCGTGCGCGCCGAGGTGTTCGTCGAGCACCGCGAGGACGGCCGCTGGCGCCGGATCCGCCACCGCCGGGTCGCGGTCCGGGGCGACCGGTACGGGTTCTTCGTGCGGCTCCGGCGGCCCGGCGGCTACCGCATCACCGTCGCGGTTCCCGGCGCCAAGGTCACGCGGGCCGTGCGCGCCACCGGGTAGGACGAGGCGATGCTCGCCGCCGCGTTCTGGGGATTCGCCGGCGGCGCCGCGCTGCTCGTCGGGGCGATCGCGGGCCTCGCGCTGAACGTCTCCCAGCGCACGATCGGGCTGGTGATGGCCTTCGGGTCCGGCGTCCTCATCAGCGCGCTCGCCTTCGAGCTCACCGAGGAGGCGTTCCGGGTGGGCGGCACCGACGCCGTCGCCCTCGGGCTGGCCGCCGGCGCCGTGACGTTCTTCGCCGGCGACTGGATCGTCGACCGGCGCGGCGGCGCGGACCGCAAGCGCTCGGGCGGCCAGCAGGCGGGCGGCTCGGCGGCCGCGATCGTGCTCGGCGCGGTGCTCGACGGGATCCCGGAGTCCGTCGCCGTCGGGATCACCCTGCTCGGCGGCGGCGGGCCGAGCGCCGCCGTCGTGGCCGCGGTGTTCCTCTCCAACGTCCCCGAGTCGCTGTCGGCGGCCTCCGGGCTGCGCCGCGCGGGCCACTCGCCGCGCTGGATCCTCGGCCTGTGGCTCGGCGTCGCGCTGGTCTCGGCGCTCGCGGCCGCCGTCGGCTACGCCGCGATGGACGCCGTCTCGGCGGACATGATCGGCTTCGTCCAGGCGTTCGCCGCCGGCGCGATCCTCACCATGCTCGCCGACACGATGATGCCCGAGGCGTTCGAGCACGGCGGCAGCGTCGCCGGGCTCGTCACCGTCGGCGGCTTCGCGCTCGCGTTCCTGCTGTCGGCCGGCGGGTGAGCCTGGATCCAGGCGGAGCTACGACGGCCGGCTGCGCTGCTGCGAGCGCAGCCACTCGCTCATCCGCCCGGCCGCCTCCCCCACCGCGTCGCCGGCCTTCTCCATCCCGACGCCCGTGTCCTTGAGGAAGCCGCGGAAGCGCGCGGCGTAGTACTCGAACGCGTCGCCGGCGGCCTGCCGCGCGTCCGCGGTCTCCCCCTCGCGGGTCTGGAACGAGCCGGCGAGGATCCGGTCGTATTCGCCCGAGCGCACCCAGGTCATGACCTCCTTCACGCGCCGGACGGGATAGGCGTGCGTGAGGGCGAGCTCCGTGCGCAGCCGGTTGATGCGGTCCCAGCCGGAGTCCCAGTCCTCGTAGTCCGTGGCCTGCCGGATGAAGGCGTCGAGGTTGAGCTTGCGCGACGACATGCCGCCCGCGAGCACGAGCATCGTCCGGCACGTCACGAGCGGGTCGCGCGTCACGAGCGTGGCGGCGCGGTCGCACGACAGCTCCGCGGCGCGGAACCACTCGAGCAGCGCGAGCTTCACGCCGAGCAGCGGCAGGCCGGCGAAGACGGGCAGGCGCCCGACGCCGCTGAGCGACAGCAGGATGATCAGCGCCGTCCGGTAGAGCACGTGGTCGGACAGGATGTGGCCCGCCTCGTGGCCGAGCACCGTGCGCATCTCGAGGTCGTCGAGGAGGTCGAGCGTGCGCGAGTTGACGACCACCATCGGCGTCCCGGAGCCGATCGCCGCGGCGTTCGCGATCGGGAACTGCGTGAGGTAGAGGTCGTAGCGCTCCGGGAGGTCCAGCCGTGCGCACACCGCGTTCCAGTCCGCCCAGATGGCGGGCAGCTGGTCCTCCCCCAGCCGCACCGAGCCGGCGAGGAACTGCTGGCGCAGCGCGCGCTCGTAGCCGTACTCGATCAGCTTGCGCACGACGGTGTCGAGCATCGGGATCGACTGCAGCGCCGCGGTCGCGGCGCGGTCGGCAGGGTGCTCGTAGGCCTTGGCCGAGATGCCGGCCAGGCGCTGGTCCTCGGGGAGCGTCGTCATCGTCCGATGGACGCTAGCGGTCGCGCAGCCGGATCACGAGCCGCAGCCCGCTCCACGTCTCGTCGATCGCGCACACCTTGTTGTCGACCAGCGCGTGCTGCAGCGCGACGTCGCGCACGACGTTCTCCGTCAGGTCCGTCTCGACGCCCGAGCGGCCCTTCGGCCACGCGACCCACAGCCCAGCCGCGGGCTCCATCAGCGCGCGCAGGCCGGGCATGCGGCGCGCCAGCTCCGCGCGGCGGGTGTGGAAGGCGAGGATGACGTCGGCGGTGCCGGACGCGCGCCGGGCGACGCGGACTCCTTCGGGGAGCGGGCCGAGGGTGTCCGCCTCGAAGCCGTCCGGCGCGCGCAGCAGGAGCACGCGCTGCCCGGGCTTGATGCCGAGCTTCCGCGGCAGCGGGGTGCCGGAGTAGCCCGCCGCCATCAGATCGCCGTGTAGCCGCCGTCGATGACGACGCTCTGGCCGACGAGGTACGAGGAGGCGTCCGAGCACAGGAACACGACGAGCCCGTCGAGATCCGGCGGCTCGCCCATCCGGCCGACGGGGATCATCGTCTGCCAGCGCGCGGCCAGGTCGGGGTTGTCCTCCGTGAACTGGCGCGTCATGTCGGAGAGGAAGTAGCCGGGCGCCACGGCGTTGACCCGCACCCCCAGGCCGGCCCACTCGACGGCGAGCGACCGCGTGAGCTGGTCGACCGCCGCCTTGGAGGCGTTGTAGGACGCCTGGTGCTGCGGGACGTTCACGACCCGCCCCGACATCGACGAGATGTTGACGATCGTCCCCGGGTGACCGCCGTCGCGGCAGGCGCGCCCGAGCGCCTGGCAGCACAGGAAGGTGCCGGTGAGGTTGACGTCGATGACGCGCCGCCACGACTCCGCGCTCGCGTCGAGGCTGTCCTCCCACACCGTGATGCCGGCGGCGTTGACGAGCAGGCTCGGGGTGCCGAGAGCCTGCGCGATGCGCCCGAACGCGGCCGTGACCTGCTCGGCGTCCGTGACGTCCGCCGTCACGCCCGCGCCGTCAACGTCCAGCGCC
>DATMVH010000141.1:0-3833 GCA_035563395.1 Solirubrobacteraceae bacterium | reverse complement strand
CCGCGCCGCCAGCCGCGGCTCGTCGATGGAGAGCGTGGCCGCGATGTCGGGCGGCGCGACCCCGTGGCAGAGCATGCCGAGGATCGCGAGATCGCCGGCACCGAGGCCGCTCCCCACCTCCCGCAAGGCCCGGGCGCTGTGCTGGCCGCCGCCCTGCGGCGTCGGGTCGTCACCGCGAACGGCGACCAGCACATCGTCCGGGGGCGCGGACTTGGGGATGACGGCCGCGGCGCCGGCGACCGCGCCGAGGACGCGCAGGCGCGCGTCGGCGAACGCCGAGTACACGACGGCGCGCGGCGGGTCGGCCAGCTCCTGCAGGCGCAGGCAGAGCCGGAGCCCGTTCTCGTCGGGCAGGTTGTGATCGATCACCGCGGCGCCGGGCCGCAGCGAGCGGATCGCCTCGAACCCCTCCGCGGCGGACGCCGCCGCGGCGAGGATCTCGATGCCGGCCTCGGCCTCGAACAGCCCGCGCAGCCCTTCGCGGACGGCGGGATGGTCGTCGACGAGGACGATGCCCAGAACCGGCATGGGGCGCAGGGTCGCGCACCGCCGCGCGCGCGACCATCCGGGCCACCCCTCATCTCTGAGCGCCGTCAGGGCTGGACGAGTCCCTGCCGGATCGCGTAGCGCACGAGCTCGACGCGATCCCGCATGCCCAGCTTGGCGAGGATGTGGGTGCGGTGGCGCTCGACGGTCTTCTCGCTGATCACCAGCAGCTCGGCGATCTCGCGCGTCGTATGCGCCTCGGCGATGAGCTTGAGCACCTCCGTCTCGCGCGGCGTCAGCGGGCTGCCGCCGGGGTCCTCGCCGCGGTGCGCGCGCTCCAGCCACTCCCGCATCAGCGAGCGCTCGGCGTCGGGATACAGGAACGGCTCGCCGCGCATCGCCGCGCGGCACGCCTCCACGAGATCGCGGTCGGCGACGGTCTTGACCACGTAGCCCGACGCCCCCGCCTTCAGGGCCTGGTACAGATACTGCTCGTTGTCGTGCATGGAGAGCATGAGCACGCGCAGGCCCGGGCGCCGGCGGCTCAGCTCGGCGGCCGCCTGCAGCCCCGTCATGCGCGGCATGGAGACGTCGAGGATCGCGAGGTCGACCTCCGCCTCGAGCCCGAGCTGGACGGCCTCGGCGCCGTCGGCGGCCTCCGCGACGACGCGCAGGTCGGGCTCCGACTCGAGCACGAGCCGCAGCCCGCGCCGCACGACGGCGTGGTCGTCGGCCAGCAGCACCCGGATCGGCGCGGGGGTCACCGGCCCGCCTCGCACGGCATCGTGAGCCGGACCTCCGTCCCGCCGCCCGGCGCCGGCCCGACGCGCACGTCCGCGCCGATCAGCACGGCGCGCTCGCGCATCCCGCGGATGCCGCCCCGCTGCCGCGCGTCCCCGAGCCCCTGGCCGTCGTCGGCGACGACCAGCCGGAGCCGGCCCGAGCGCATCTCGAGCGTCACGACGGCGCCCGTCGCGCCGGCATGGCGCACCACGTTGGTGAGCGCCTCCTGCGCCACGCGATAGACGACCAGCTCCGCCTCGGGGGAAAGCGGCGGGAGGGGCTCGTCCAGCCGGAACTCGAGCGCCACCGCGCTCTGCTCTCCGAGCCGCTCCCCGAGCACCCGCAGCGCGCTGGCCAGACCGAGGTCGTCGAGCGCCTCGGGCCGGAGCTGCAACGCGATCCGCCGCACCTCCTCGAGGCTCGCGCGCGCCGTCTCCTGCGCCTCGAGCAGCTCGGGGCGGAACTCCTCGGGCACCCGGCGCGCGGTGCGGGCGACCTGCAGGACGACGGACGTGAGCGTCTGGCCGACCTCGTCGTGGAGCTCCTGGGCGACGCGCAGGCGCTCCCCCTCCTGCGCCTCGAGCGCGCGGCGCACGCTCTCCTGGCGCTCGGCGACGAGGCGGTCGAGCATGTCGTCGAACGCGCGCGCGAGCTCGGCGACCTCCGAGGCGCCGCCGATCTCGAGCCGCGGGCCGGGGTCGAGCGGGTCCAGCGAGCGGGCGAACGCGCCGAGCCGGCGCAGCGGCGCGAGCGCGCGGCGCAGGAGCACCGCGTTGACCACGAGCATCGCCGCGAGGCCCACGGTGAGCACCGAGAGCTCCGTCAGCGCCACGCCGGACGAGACGACGCCGGGCGACAGGCTGACGACGGTGATCGCGCACGCGGCGGCGAGGATCGCCGCGTTCGTCAGGAAGACGCGCCAGAACAGCGTCTCGCGCGGCGGCAGCGCCGGCGCGCCCGCGACTCGGCCCTCGGTCCCCATGGCTCGCATCATGGCGCGCCGCCTGGGCTAGCATCCTCGGGCGCCGGCATCAGGAGGCCATCAGTGGCGGGTCTGGAGTTCGATCTGAACGTGAAGCGCGACGCGGGCGGAGCGCTGCGGATCGTCGTCCGCGGCGAGCTCGACCTCGCGACGGCCGGACAGCTCGAGGCCGCGCTGGAGGCGCCGGCCGAGCAGCCGGTCGTCGTCGACCTCCGCGGGCTCACGTTCATGGACTCCACGGGCGTGCGGACGCTGCTGCAGGCGACGGAGGACTCGCGCCGCGACGGCCGCGACCTCGCCTTCCTCGTCCCCGCGTCGGGCGACGCCCGGCTCACGCTGAGCGAGACCGGCATCGAGGCGCTGCTGCCGATCCTTCACGAGCCGGCGGAGGACGGCCGGTGACCCAGCGCTTCGTCGCGCGGTTCGCTTCAGGCCTGGAGACGCCGACGCTCGCGCGTCACCAGCTCGACGACTGGCTGCCGGCGTCCGTCGGCGAGGGCCCGCGCGGGGCGTTGCGGCTGCTGGTCTCCGAGCTGGTGACGAACTGCGTGCGGCACGCGCGCGCGGGGTCGGAGGCGCCGGTGGAGCTGAGCCTCCGGCTCGGCGACGCCGGCGTCCGTGTCGAGGTCCGCGACTCCGGGCCCGGCTTCCGGCCCCAGGCGAGGCCGACGCCGCGCGGCGCCGACGGGGGCTACGGGCTCTTCCTCGTCGAGCGGATGGCGAGCCGTTGGGGCGTCGACTCCGAGGGGGGGACGCGCGTGTGGTTCGAGCTCGAGTTCGAGCCGGCGGCGTGAGCCGCGCCTCGCGCGTCCGGCGTCCGCTCCTCGTCGGCGGACTCCTCGCCGAAGTCGCGCTCGTCGCCGTCGATGCCGTCACCGGCGAAGGGTTTCTCGCCCGAAGCCTCTACCTGCTGCCGGTGCTGGTCGTCGCGCTCCGCGCCTCCGCGCGCGACGTCGCGATCGTCGGCGCGACGGCCTTCGCCTTCGCCGCGCTCAGCCTCGCGTGGGCGCCGTTCGACCAGGATTACCTGATACCGCTCGTCGTCGTGTCGGCCGGCTCCGCGGTCGCCGTGCTGGCCGCGCACCGGCGGGAGGCCGTGGAGGCCGAGCGGGGGCAGACGCGCCTTCTCGCGGAGACGGCGCGGATCACGGGCGGCGGCGGCGAGATCGAGGACGCGCTCGGGCGCCTCGTGGAGCTGCTCGTCCCGGACCTCGGCGACGCGGCGTGGATCGACGTCGCCGGCCCGGGCGGGCTGCGCCGGATCGCCGCACGCGTGGACGGCGACGACCCGCGGCTGACACGATGGCTGCTCGAGCGGCCCGGGAAGGGGCGGGGCACGCTGTCGCGCTCTGCGCGCGTGCTGAGCGGCGAGGGGCGCCAGCTCTCCGTCCTCGACGACCGGATGATCGCCGAGATCTCGGGCGGGCCCGAGGACGAGGAGCTGATCCGCGCGTCCGGCCTGCGCACCACGATGGCGGTGCCGCTCGCCGTGGGCGGCCGCATCCTCGGCGTGCTGAGCGTCGCGGCCGGGCGCTCGGGGCGCCAGTACGGGGCGGCCGACGTCGCGTTCGCCGAGATGCTC
>DATMVH010000140.1:0-3461 GCA_035563395.1 Solirubrobacteraceae bacterium | reverse complement strand
GGCCGCGGACACGGCCACCGTCGTGTTCCGCGTGCGGCGCTGACGCCCGTGCGGCGGACGCCCGACCGCCCTCCGCCGTCGACCCGCCGCGGGGTCGCCATCGCCGTGGGCGGCGCCCTCTTCACCGCCGTGCTGTGGACGCTCGTCACCGGCGAGGTGGAGCGCGGCGCGGTGTACGGCGCCATCGTGCTGGGCGTCCTGCTCGCGTCCGCCGCGCTCGAGCAGCGCCGGCGGCCCTGAGCCGCCGTCAGGCGGCGTCGCCGCCGGGCGCTGGCTCGCCGTCGCCGCGCGCGACCTCGGCGAGCCGCCGGTGCAGCCGCTCGCGCAGCTCCTCCGGGTCGTAGTCGCGATGCGCGCGGCGGTTGCGCACGACCACCGCGCCCGTGGCCGCCACCCCGGCGAGGCCCGCGAGGCCGATCAGCTTCCAGGGGGGGCGGCGCACCGGTTGCGTAGGTTACGGCGCCGTGCGAGACGCGACGCTCACCCTCGAGGAGGCGGTTGCCACCGCCGCGACCGGGGACATCTGGCTCTTCCGCGGGCGGGCGCTCGCCGACCGCGCCATCCGCGCCGTCACCAACAGCCCGGTGAACCACGTCGGCATGGTCGTCGCGCTCGACGATCTCCCGCCGCTGCTGTGGCACGCGGAGCTGGGCCGCTCGCTGCCCGACGTGTGGACCGGCAAGCGCCAGCGCGGCGTCCAGCTGCACCTGCTCGCCGACGCGGTGCGGACGTGGAGCGGGCGCTACGGGCAGCGGGCGTGGCTGCGCCAGCTCGAGGGAACGATCGAGCGCGTCCACGAGGACCGGCTGATGGAGGTGATCGAGCGCTTCGACGGCCGCCCCTTCCCGACCACGCCGGGCCTCGTGCGCCAGTGGCTGACGGGCCGGCTGCGGCGCCGCTCGTCGCTCGAGACCATCTACTGCGCGGAGCTCGTCGCGACGACCTACCAGCACATGGGGTTGCTGCCCGGCCGCCGGCCCGCGAGCTGGTACGACCCCGGGCGGTTCTGGAGCGGCGACCGGATCGAGCTCGTCCCGCCGTTCGCGCTCGGCGGCGAGATCGCCGTGCGGTGAGTCGCTACGGCCGCCCCGCGCGCCGGGCACGCGCGGCGTAGGCGAAGGCCACCACCACGCCGGCGTAGGCGACGACGTTGTAGGCGAAGTGCAGGATCGTGTCGCTCACGCCGAGGGCCGCGTCGCCGATCCCCGGGCACGGACAGCCGGCGTTCGCGATCACGCGGGAGATGATCACCGCGTGCTCGACGACGTGCCACGACTCGAGCCACACGCTGCCGGCGAACAGCGCGAACGCCCAGACGGGCAGGGCCCGCGGCCGCAGCCGCCAGAAGGGGACGACGAGGGCGTACAGGGACGCGAGGTAGAGGCTGTTGAAGCCGAGGTGCAGCCACTCCTCGGTGCCGTTGAACTGGATCACGTAGCCGAGGAGCCCGAGCGCGTCCTCGTCCGCCACGCCGAAGACGTAGACCTGGGCGAGCTGGATGACGTGCTCTACCACGTGCACGCCCTGGATCGCCACGACGGCGGCCGCGAACCGGAACGCGCGCTCGCTCAGCGCATCCGTCCGAGGCGCGGCGCCGGGGGTCACGACCGCGGTGGCGTGCGCTGCCAGGCGAGGCATCGATCCTCCCCGAGCGGGGGCGGGAACCGACTCTAGAGCACCCGCTCGGCGCGGCGCAACCGGCGCGGTTGCCCGGCGTGGCGAGGCCCTGGTAGCGTCGCTCGAACGGCCGGCCGGGCCGCGACCCGAAGGGGGTCCCGATGAAGCGCTTGATGGTCGCCGCAGGCGCCCTCGTCCTGTCCATGATCGCGACGGGCGGCGCCGTCGCCGCGGCAGCACCCGCGCAGGTCGAGCGCGGCGAGGTCGAGTTCGTCATCGAGCCGGGTCAGTGCTCGAAGCTGCCTGCGGGAACGACGGTCGAGGGGTCCGGCCGGAACAAGTCGGTGACGCGGACCACCACGGACCCGGCGACCGGCGTGCAGACGATCGTCAACTACACCCGCGCCTGGGGGACCGCGGAGGACGACGACGGCAACCGCTATCGCTTCGACTACCGCAACTCCTTCCACGTCGTCAACTCCGCCGCGGCGCCGGCGGTCTTCACCGGCACGATGTTCGATCTCTTCGCGCTCGAAGGCCGCGGGCCCGCGCGACTCAGGAACGGCTTCGTCGCCATCTTCACCATGGCCGGCGAGACGGCGACCTACCAGCCGCTCTACGCGTGGGGCGACCCGATCGACTTCGCGGCCGGCACGGCGCGCTGCGATCCGCTCTGATCAGCTCGGCGCCGTGCTGCCCACCGCGACGGGCAGCACGGCGCGCACGAGCGTGCCCTCGCCGGGCGGGCTCATGACCGCGAGCGTGCCGTCGCAGGCGCCGACACGGTCGGCGAGGCCGCTGAGCCCGGAGCCCGCGCCCGCGTCCGCTCCGCCGACGCCGTCGTCGCGGACCTCGACGACGAGCGCATCCGTCTCGGTCGCGACGCGCACGGTCGCGTGCGTGGCGCCCGCGTACTTCGCCACGTTCGTCAGCGCCTCCGCGACCGTGAAGTAGGCCGTCGCCTCGAGCGTCGGCGCCAAGCGCTCCTGCGGGAGCTCGACGAGCTCCACGGGCAGCGGCGCGCGGGCGGCGAGGGCCGACACCGCCGGCGCGAGCCCGCGCTCGGTGAGGACCGCGGGATGGATGCCGCGCGCGAGCTCCCGCAGCTCCGCGGAGGCTTCCTTGAGTTCCTCGCCGAGCCGCGCGAGGAACGGTCCGACGGCGTCCGGGTCGCGGGCGAGCCGCGCCTGCGCGACGCGCACGTCGAGCGCCATCGCGACGAGCCGCTGTTGCGCGCCGTCGTGCAAGTCGCGCTCGATCCTGCGCCGCGCGGCGTCCGCGGCCTCGACGATGCGCGCGCGCGAGGCCCGGAGCTCCGCCGTGCGCGCCTCCTCGATCTCGCGCCGGCGCAGCGCCTCCTCCGCCGCCCGCCGGTCCGTGACGTCGAAGATCGCCCCGTCCATCCACAGCCGGCCGCCGGCGCCGGGGACGAGCTGCCCGCGATCGAGCACCCAGCGGACCTCGCCGTCGGCGCGCACGATCCGGTACTCGACCTCGAACGGCACATCGTCCTCGCGGGCACGGCTCACCGCCTCCACGACTCCCGGCCGGTCGTCCGGGTGGATGATCGACATGATCGTGCGGCGGGCGCTCGCGATGAAGTTGTTCGGCGGGTAGCCGGAGATGCGCTCGATCTCGTCGCTGATCAGCTCGATCGTGTGGTTCGCGTGCCACGCCGAGCGGTAGATCGCGCCGGGGACGTTGACCATGAGCGTGCGCAGGAGCGAGGCGTCGGCGCGCTGGCGGGCCGCGCGCAGCCCGGCGCGCGCCCGGGCGAGCAGCTGCGCGCGCGTGAACGGGCGGTGCAGGTAGTCGTCGGCGCCGGCGTCGAGCGCCGCGTCGGC
>DATMVH010000139.1:0-2669 GCA_035563395.1 Solirubrobacteraceae bacterium | reverse complement strand
GCGCCGCGGCGCGCGGTTCCGGCGCCCGTGCACGCCGTCAGTGGATCGTCAGCGGCGTCCCCACCGGCATCAGGCGCGCGAGCGCGAGGATGTCCGCGTTGCGCAGCCGGATGCAGCCGTGCGAGACGGCGCCGGGAATCTGGTCCGGCCGGTTCGTGCCGTGGATCCCGACGAAGCCGCCGCCGGGCCAGTCCGTGAGCGTCGGCGACCGCGCGCTCGTGGCGAAGGCGACCGGGCCGTAGAAGGGGCTGCGGTAGCGCGTGAGCTTGCTGCGGACGTAGAAGGTCCCGGTCGGCGTCGCCCACTGCGGCGCGCCGATGCCCACCGCGGCGCGGAACACGGGGCGGCCCGCGCGGAACAGCGTCGCGCGCAGCCGCCGCAAGTCGACGTCGAGCCGCGTGTCGACGGTCCCGTACCCGCCCAGCGCGCGGCGCGGCACCCATCCCGTCGTGCCGTTGGGGAGGACCGGGAGGCGCACCTGCACCCACAGCCGCCCGGCCGCGCTCCCGCGCTGCCGGATCACGGACAGGACGTTCGCCGTGCCGTCCGGCGTGCGTGTCCCGACGGCGGTCACCACGGCGGCGGTCGCGTCGGGCGCGGTCCGTGCCACGACCGGCCGGCGGACCGGCGCCCACCACGACAGATGGCGCGTCGAGCCCAGTCGGCGCGGCGGGCCGGGAACGAAGGCCGGCGTCACCGGGGACGGCAGGCTGCGCGCCGCCTCCGTCTCCGCACCGGCCGGCGCGGGGACGGATCCGCCGGTGGTCACGGTCCCGGCGGCGACCGCGCCGAACGCGGCCGCCGCCAGCGCGAAGACCGGCAGCACCCGCCGCGATCGCCGGCTCCTCGGCATCACCCCGTCATCTTCGGCGCCCGGCGGCGCGCCGTCGTGCGCGGCCGCTGGACGACGAACTTCGTGCTCGCCACGACCGCGCGGACCTGGTCGACCGAGCGCGGCTCGTCGAACGCGCGTGCGGAGGGGGTCGCACCGACGATGTTGCGCGCCCAGGCCGCGTGACGGGCCTCCACGGTCAGGAGGCCGAAGAGCGCCGCGGTGAGGTTCCGATCGCGGATCTGCGGGGTCACGCCGGCCAGCAGCGCGACCGTCAGGTCCTCCATCGCCACGGCCGTGCGCGTGAACCCGTCGTCGGTCTCCGTGTTGCCGCGGAAGTCGAAGAACGGCTTGGCCGCGGCCCGGCGGCCGAGGACGGACTTGATGATCTTCACGTGTGCGCGCTCGTGCGCGCCGAGCGTGTGCGCCCACTGCTGCTTCCTCGGCGTCATCCGGCCGATCGTGCCGAGCTCGTCGGCCTCGGTGTAGAACGAGGCCTGCAGGTACTCGAAGCGCAGCCCGAAGTTGAAGATCTGGATGTCGGTGAGTGCCGCGGCGGCCGGTGACGGCGTGAGGAGGGCGCCCAGCATCGCCGCTCCGCCGAACGCGGTCGTCCGCAGGAAGGCGGCGCGCGTGCTGCCGTAGAGGCCTTCCAGCGCCTCGGACAGGGCCTCGTCGCGGTCGAGGTGCTCGATCGTCGGGCCGCTCATAGGATGTAGCTCCGCTGTCGAAGGGCGGCGAGGACATCGTCGGGCTTCTGCGGCGGGTCGGCGGCCCGCGGGGCGGGGTCCTCGCCGGCGAGGTCGCGCAGCCACGCGGCCTGGCGCGCCTCGACCGACACGAGCTTCGCGACGTCGGCGACCGTGGCGCGTGTGAGGTTCGCGCCCTGACCGATGTAGGCGGCGAGCGTGAGCTCCTCGAGCTCGATCGCCGCGCGGTGGAAGGTCTCCTCGCTCCGGACCGCGTCGCTGAAGTCCGAGCGCGGACGAGCGCGGGCGCGGCGGCCGGCGCGCGAGGTCAGGAACTCGACGTGCTCGGCCTCCTGCGGCTGGACCGTCCGCACGAAATCTTGCAACGCGCCGCTGAGGTGCCCGCTGCGCTGCGCCGCCCGGTACAGGCCGTCCTGCACCTGCTCGAGCTGCAGGAAGAAGCCGAGGATCTCCTCGTCGCCCGCCGCCGTGGGGGCTGCGCCGGCCCTGGTGTCGAGCCGCCGCCCGAGGAGCATCCCGCCGCCCACGGCCGCTCCGCCGGCGGCGGCCGCACGCAACGCCCGTCCGCGTGTCCACCGGCGCGTCTCGCCGAGCTGTGCTGACTGCACGATCCGCCTCCTTCGGGTCCGTGCTGAGCGTAACCTCGTTGGGCAGGTCAAGTCGACCCTTCGATGTCCGGCCGCTGCCTCTCACGACGCCGCTCGCTCGCCCTGCCGGTCGCGGGCGTGCTGCTCGTCGCGGTGAGCGGCTGTGGTGACGATGGCTCGTCGCGGACCGCGGACCGTGCGGCGACGCCCACCGCCACCTCCACGCCGGCGGCCGGCCCGGCCGGCGGCACGCCGCCGCGCCGGGAGGCGGGAAGCGCGGTCGCCTGGACCCGGGCGGAGGTGCTCGCGCGGCTGCACGGCCGGACGCTCCGCGTCGAGGGACGCGCCGTTCGGCTCGATCGGGAGACGATCACCTGCGCAGGACTCGGCGCCGAGCGGGAGCGCCGGCGCGGCGCGTCCGCCTGGACGCGCTTCCGCTGCATCCAGCCGACGTTCCCTCCGGGCGGCGTCGCCGGGCCCGACGCGATCGTGATCGTCCGGCCGACCGGGGCGCGCACGTTCGCGGTGACCGCGCGGCGG
>DATMVH010000138.1:0-6946 GCA_035563395.1 Solirubrobacteraceae bacterium | reverse complement strand
CGACTACACGCAGGACGCCGTCGAGGCGCTGGGCGCCCGGCACCGCGAGCTGAGCGTGCCCTGCGACGCGTTGTGGCTGGACATCGAGTACATGGACGGCTACCGCGTCTTCACGTGGAACACGTCGTCGTTCCCGGACGTGCCGGGGTTCCTGTCGCGGCTGCGCGAGGACGGGTTCCGCGTGATCACGATCGTCGACCCCGGCGTGAAGTACGAGCCGGGCTACGCCGTATTCGACGAGGCGGTGGCGCGCGACGTGCTGTGCCGGACCGAGGGCGGCGACGTCTACATCGGCGAGGTCTGGCCCGGCGACACCGCGTTCCCCGACTTCGCGACCGAGGAGGCGCGCCGGTGGTGGGGCGAGCTGAACGCCGCGCACGTCCGGTCGGGCCTCGCCGGGATCTGGAACGACATGAACGAGCCCGCCACCGGCGCCGTCCCGCCCGGCCGCATGCGGTTCGACCGCGGCCGCGCCTCGCACGAGCGCCATCACAACGAGTACGCGCTCCTGATGGCGATGGGGACCCACGCCGGCCTGCGCGAGGCGATGCCCGACCGGCGGACCTTCATCCTCTCGCGCGCGGGCTCCGCCGGGATCCAGCGCTACGCCGCCAACTGGATGGGCGACAACCTGTCGCGCTGGGACCACCTGTGGCTCAGCATGCCGATGGCGGCGGGGTTCGGCGTCTCCGGGCAGGCCTTCGTGGGCGCGGACGTCGGTGGCTTCCAGGGCCACGCCGAGGCCGAACTGTTCCTCCGCTGGATGCAGTACGGCACCCTGACGCCGTTCTGCCGCAACCACTCGGAGCTCGGCAACGTCGACCAGTACGCGTGGTCGTGGGGCGACGTGGTCCTCGGGCACGTCCGCGACGCGATCCGGCTGCGCTACCGCCTCCTTCCGTACCTCTACGCCGCGTTCGTGCGGGCCTCCGAGACCGGCGCCCCCGTGCAGCGGCCGCTCGTCTTCGACCACCAGCGCGACCCCGTGGTGCGAGACCTCGACGACGAGTACCTGCTCGGGCCGGATCTCCTGGTCGCGCCGGTCGTCGCCGCCGGCCAGACCGCCCGCCACGTCTACCTGCCGGCCGGCGACTGGTACGACTGGCACACGGACGAGCGGCGGAGCGGCGGCCGCTACGTGCTGTGCGCCACGCCGATGGACCGCATCCCGCTCTTCGCGCGCGGCGGCGCGGTCGTCCCGATGTGGCCGGAGGCGCCCGCGTCCACGGCCGGGCACCACCCGGCCGCGACCGAGCTGCACCTGTTCGTGCCCGGCGCCGACGGCACGCACGAGTCGCTGCTGCAGGAGGACGACGGCCTTACCACCGCGGCGCTCGAGGGCGCGCGCCACCGCACGACGTTCACGGTGACCCGTCGCGGCAACGCGGTGACCGTCCGAGCGGAGGTCGACGGCGACGGCTATCCGGAGTTCGCGCGCACGGCGTTCCGGCTCGTCGTCCACGGCGCCGCGCCGGCCACGGTGCGGGTGGACGGCACCGACGTGGAGCGGCGCGACGGGCGCTTCGAGATCCCGAACGCGGGCGAAACGTTCACCGCAGAGCTCGCGGCGAGCTGATGGCGCCGCGGCGGGGCCGGGTGTAGCGTCCCGGCAACGCGGCGTCTCGGTCCGTTCGAGGTGACCGCAAGTTCCCCGTCGGCTCTGCGTTCAAGCCGATGGGACACGGACGGCCCACGGACACGGAAGATTGGTGGCACGGACCAGGCGGGGGCGACGAGCCTCCAGACAGAATCGGAACCCCCGCCGCCCGTTCCCCGTGCGCACGTGCACCACGCGGCTCGGTCGCGGACGATATCGCGTGGTAGGACTGCGGACGCCATGACGGCGCACGCGGCAGATCTTCCGCCGGCGATATCGGCACGGCAGGCGCTCGAGACCCTCAACCGCGCGGGCGGCGTCCTCACCGGATCGCTGGCACTCGACGACACGCTGCGCCACGTCGTCGCGCTGGTGGTCCCGGACATCGCCGACTGGTGCGCGGTCCTCGTCATCCAGGACGACGGGACCGAGCACGAGATCACGAGCGGGCACCCCGACCCGGAGGTCGAGGCGACGCTGCTCGAGATCCGGCGCCGGCGCCGGCGCCGGACCGGCGGCTCGGAGTCGCTCGCCGTGCAGCAGAGCGGCGAGCCGATCCTCGCGACCGACGTGACGGACGACGCGGCGCCGGACCTCGACGAGCGCGAGCTGGCGGTCATGGCGCGCGTGCGGCCGCGCTCCTACATGGTCGTGCCGCTGTTCG
The DNA here is from genome assembly GCA_035563395.1 of Solirubrobacteraceae bacterium. Taxonomy (GTDB): domain Bacteria; phylum Actinomycetota; class Thermoleophilia; order Solirubrobacterales; family Solirubrobacteraceae; genus DASQMT01. The sequence continues at coordinate 4,685 of DATMVH010000138.1, read as the reverse complement.
CGCGCGGGCGGATCCTCGGCTCGTTGACCTTCCTGTCCACCACGGAGGGCCGGCACTACGTGGGGCAGGACCTCGCCTTCGCGCAGACGCTCGCGGGCCGCTTCGCGCTGGCGATCGACAACGCCCGGCTGTACGACGCCTCGACGCGCTCGCTCGCGCTGCTCGACACGCTCTTCGACACGGCGCCGGTCGGGCTGGCCTTCGTCGACACGGACGGTCGCTTCGTGCGCGTCAACGAGGCGCTCGCCGCGATCAACGGCCGGCCGGCGGAGGAGCACGTCGGCCGGACGGTGGAGGAGCTGTTCGGGCCGGCCGGCGCGCCCATCGCCGCGGTCCACCGCGCGGTGGTCGAGCGCGGGGAGCCGCTCCTTGAGCAGGAGTTCAGCGGCGGCGAGCCGTGGTCGCCGGGCGAGCTGCGCCACTGGATCGCCTCCTTCACGCCCGTGCGGGGACCCGAGCGCGAGCTCATCGGCGTCGGCGTCGTGGTCATCGACATCACGGAGCGCCGGCGGCTGCTGGAAGCGGAGCGCGCCGCGCGCGCCCGCGCCGACTTCCTCGCCCGTGCGGGCGCGCTGCTCGACGCGTCGCTCGACTACGAGGAGACGCTGCGCAACGTCGCCGACATCGCGGTCCCGGAGATCGCGGACTGGTGCTCGATCCGGATCCTCGATGCGGACGGGCGGCTCGCCCCCGTCGCCACGGCCCACACCGACCCGGAAAAGCAGGAGCTCGCGCGGGAGCTGGAGAACCGCTACCCGACCGATCCGGACCACTCCGGCGGGACCGTGGCGGTCGCGCGCACAGGGGTGCCCCTGGTCGTCCGCGACATGACGGACGACATGCTCGTCGCCGCGATCCCCGACCCGGATCGCGTCGCCCTCGTCCGCGCCCTCGGCCTGCGCTCGCTCATCATCATGCCGCTCGTCGCGCGCCGGCGGAACTTCGGCGTGCTCACGCTCGGGACCGCCGAGTCGGCGCGGCGCTTCGGCGACGAGGACGTGCAGCTGGCCGAGGAGCTCGCGCGGCGCGCCGGCGTGGCGATCGAGAACGCGCGCCTCTACACGGAGCGCACGCGCATCGCCCACACGCTGCAGGCGCGGCTCCTGCCGAACCGGCTCCCCGCGATCCCCGGCGCCCGGGTCGCCGCCCGCTACCGGGCCGCCGGCGAGCTCAACGAGGTCGGCGGCGACTTCTACGACGTGTTCCGGCGCGCGGGGGACGAGTGGGCGCTCGTCGTGGGCGACGTCTCGGGCAAGGGCGCGGAGGGGGCCGCGGTCACGGCGCTCGCGCGCTACACGCTGCGGGCGGCCGCGCTCGAGCCGGGACCGCCGAGCCGCGCGCTGCGGCGGCTCAACGACGCGATGCTGCGCGAGGCGGACACGTCGGAGTTCGTCACCGTCGTGCTCGGCTACGCCGCCCCGCTCGCGGACGGCTGCCTGTTCGTCCGCCTCGCGCTCGGCGGCCATCCGCCGCCCTTCGTCGTCCGGGCCGGCGGGCAAGTCGAGAGCGTCGAGGGCTTCGGCTCGATCCTCGGCGTCGTGGCGGACGCGCGGCTGCCCGACGGCGCGGTGAAGCTCGCGCCGGGGGACACGCTCCTGCTCTACACGGACGGCGTCACGGAGGCCGGCCCGCGCGCCGCGCCGCTCGGCGAGGACGGGCTCGCGGCGATCCTGGCCGCGCACGCCGGCAGCGACCCCGAGCGGCTGCTCGAGGCCGTCGAGCAGGCCGCCGTCGCTGCGCAGTCGGGGGAGCCGCGCGACGACATCGCCCTGCTCGCCGTCGCCGTGCAGCGGTAGTCCCGCCGCCACGCCGCGGGCGGAGCGGCGAGAATCCCTGCCTCGGCGTCGGCGAGGAGGAGCAAGCGGTGAACAGGGAGGTTTTCATCACCTGCGCGGTCACGGGCGCCGGCGACACGACCGCGGTCAGCGACCGGGTGCCGGTCGCGCCGGAGGCGATCGCCGACTCCGCGATCGAGGCGGCGCGGGCCGGCGCGGCCGTCGTCCATGTCCACGTGCGCGACCCCGGGACGGGGCGCGGGTCGCGCGACGTGGACCTCTACCGCCGCGTCGTCGAGCGGGTGCGAGCCTCGGACGTGGACGCCGTGCTCAACCTCACCGCTGGGATGGGCGGGGACCTCGTGCTCGGCGGCCCAGACGCCCCGCTGCCGCCCGACGCCGACGCGACGGACATGGTGGGTGCGGAGGAGCGGCTTGCCCACGTGGAGGCGCTGCGCCCGGAGATCTGCACGCTGGACTGCGGCAGCATGAACTTCGCGGCCGGCGGCGACTACGTGATGGTCAACACGCCCCCGATGCTGCGGGCGATGGCGGAGCGCATCCGCGCCCTCGGCGTTCGCCCGGAGCTCGAGGTGTTCGACACGGGGCAGCTGGTCATGGTCGAGCACCTGATCCGCGACGGGCTGATCGACGAGCCCCCGCTGATCCAGCTCTGCATGGGCATCCCGTACGGCGCGCCGGACGACCCGCTGACCCTGATGGCGCTGGTCAGCCGGCTGCCGCCGGGCACGGTCTTCTCCGCCTTCTCGATCGGCCGGATGCAGCTCCCGTACGTCGCCATGGCGGCGCTCGCCGGCGGCAACGTGCGGGTCGGGCTGGAGGACAACCTCTACCTCTCGCGCGGCGTCCTCGCCACGAACGCGGAGCTCGTGGAGCGCGCCGTGACGATTCTCGAGGCCATGAACGTGCGGGTGCTGGGGCCACAGGACGTCCGCGAGCGGCTGGCGCTCGGTGGCTGAGCTTCCGCGCACCGTCGCGCTGCTCGGCGGCGGGGTCATCGGCGGCGGGTGGGCGGCGCGCTTCCTCCTCAACGGGATCGACGTCCGGCTCTACGACCCGGGGCCGGAGGCCGCCCGGACGGTGGACGCGGTGCTCGCCAACGCGCGGCGGGCGCTGCGGCGGCTGACGCTCGCGCCGCTGCCGCCCGAGGGCGCGCTCACCTGGGCCGGCAGCCCGGAGGAGGCCGTCCGCGGCGCACAGTTCGTGCAGGAGAGCGCGCCGGAGCGCGAGGACGTCAAGTGCGCGCTGCTCGCGGTGGCGAGCCGCGCCGCCGGGCCCGAGGTCGTCGTCGCGTCCTCGACCTCCGGGCTGCTGCCGTCGCGCCTGCAGGCCGGCATGGCGCGTCCGGAGCGCTTCCTCGTCGGCCATCCGTTCAACCCCGTCTACCTGCTGCCGCTCGTCGAGCTCGTGCCCGGCGAGCGGACCGCGCCGGAAACGCTCGAGCGCGCCGGAGCGCTCTACCGCGCGCTCGGCATGCGCCCGCTCACGGTGCGGCGCGAGGTCGAGGCCTTCCTGGCCGACCGGCTGCTCGAGGCGCTGTGGCGCGAGGCGCTGTGGCTTGTCGCCGACGACGTCGCCACGGTGGAGGAGGTCGACGACGCGATCCGCTTCGGCGCCGGCCTGCGCTGGGCCGCGATGGGTACCTTCCTCACCTACCGGATCGGCGGCGGCGAGGGAGGGATGCGCCACTTCCTGCGCCAGTTCGGGCCGGCGCTGCAGCTGCCGTGGAGCCGGCTCACCGACGTGCCGGAGCTCACGGAGGCGCTCGCCGAGAAGCTCGCCGCCCAGTCCGACGCGCAGGCGGCCGGGCGCTCCGCGCACGAGCTCGAGCGGCTCCGCGACGACTGCCTCGTCTCGGTCCTCCAGGCGCTGCGGGCGCACGGGGAGGGGGCCGGCGCGGTGCTGGCGGAGTACGAGCGCTCGCTGATGCGCCGCGGAACGGCCGGGGACGCGGAGGCAGGCATCGCCGCGCCGCTGCTCGCGCCGGTCGCGGAGGTGCCGCCCGAGTGGCTGGACTACAACGGCCACGCCCACGAGAGCCGCTACCTGCAGCTCTTCGGCGACGCGACCGACGCGCTGCTGCGCGTGATCGGCGTCGACGCGGCGTACCTCGCCGGCGGCGCCAGCTACTACACGGTCGAGACTTGTCTCTCGCACCTCGGCCAGGCGCGCGCCGGCGACCGCGTGCAGGTCGCCACGCACCTGCTCGGGCACGACGCCAAGCGGCTGCACCTGTTCCACTCGCTCCACGACGTCGCGGACGGCCGGCCGCTCGCGACCGCCGAGCAGATGCTGCTGCACGTGGACACGCGCCGCGAGCGCGCCGCGCCCGCCGCCCCGGCGGTCCTGGAGCGCGTCGCGCGCGTCGCCGCGGCCCACGCGAACCTGCCGCGCCCGGAACAGGCCGGAAGAGTGGGCGCAAGAGGCGGGACGCCCATGCGAAGCGGGCGTCCGATGCCGTTGCGCGGCCGTATTACCCCGCCGCGATGAGCACCACGCCGGCCATCACCCCCACCACGCCGGCCCAGCGGGCCGCGTCCATGCGCTCCCCGATCAGCCGCCACGCGAGCAGCACGGTGACGGCCGGATAGAGCGAGCCGAGGACGGAGACGAGCGACAGCAGCCCGTGCTGCGTCGCCCCGGCGTACAGCGCGGCGGCGGCGAAGGCGAGCACGCCCACGGTCACCATCTCGGCCGCGGCCACGCGCGTCGCGAGGGCCGCGCCGACCGGCACGCCGCGCGCGACGACGGCGGCGAGGAAGACGGGCATCGCGGCGCCGCGCGCCACCAGCAGCGCCCAAGCGACGCTTTCCTCGCTCGCCGGGGCCATCAGCCACATGAACACGCCGCCGCCCGCCGCGCCGACGACGGCGAGCGCGATGCCCGCTC
>DATMVH010000137.1:0-2350 GCA_035563395.1 Solirubrobacteraceae bacterium | reverse complement strand
CGCTCGGTGGCGACCGCTCGGACCAGTGCCAGCGAGCGCCCCGGCACCGCGCGCCCGGCGATAGCGTGCCGACCGCGTGTCCCCCGCGATCGCGACGTCCCAGGAGGATCCATGAGCCGACCCGTCACCCTGTTCACCGGCCAGTGGGCGGACCTGCCGCTGAGCGAGCTGGCGGAGAAGTGCGGCTCGTGGGGCTTCGACGGGCTCGAGCTCGCGTGCTGGGGCGACCACTTCGACGTGGCCGAAGCGCTGCGTGATCCGGCGTACTGCGCCGGCCGGCGCGCGATCCTCGAGCAGCACGGGCTGCAGTGCTGGGCCATCGGCAACCACTTGGTGGGCCAGGCGGTGTGCGACCCGATCGACGACCGCCATCGCGGCGTGCTGCCGCCCGAGGTCTGGGGCGACGGCGAACCCGAGGGCGTCCGGCAACGGGCCGCGGAGCGGATGAAGGACACTGCCCGCGCGGCGGCGCAGCTCGGCGTGCAGATCGTCACGGGGTTCACCGGGTCGCCGATCTGGCATCTCCTCTACTCCTTCCCGCCGAACGACTTCGGCGTGATCGAGCGCGGCTACGAGGAGTTCGCCGAGCGCTGGGGGCCGATCGTCGACGTCTTCGACGCGGAGGGCGTCGGCTTCGCGCTCGAGGTCCACCCGACCGAGATCGCCTACGACTTCCCGACGACTCGCAAGGCGCTCGCGGCGATCGATCGCACGGCGTTCGGCATCAACTTCGATCCCAGCCACCTCGAGCACCAGTTCCTCGACTCGGCGGCGTTCATCACCGAGTTCGGCGACCGGATCCTGCACGCGCACGTCAAGGACTCCAAGCGGCGGCTCGACGGGCGCTCGTCGATCCTCGGCGGTCACTTGAACTTCGGCGAGCCCGGCCGCGGCTGGGACTTCGTCTCCCCCGGGCACGGCGACGTCGACTTCGAGGAGATGTTCCGGGCGCTCAACCGGATCGGCTACACCGGGCCGCTGTCGATCGAGTGGGAGGACTCGGGGATGGACCGCGAGTGGGGCGCGCCCGACGCGCTCGCCTTCGTGCGCAGGACCGACTTCGCGCCGTCCGACGTCGCCTTCGACGCCGCGTTCTCCAAGGAGGCCTGACATGTCCGACGGCGGGTTCACCAGCATGGCGGCGGCCGGCGGCGCGGGAGCGGACGTCCCGGCCATCGGCGTGGGCATGCTCGGCTACGCGTTCATGGGCAAGGCGCACGCCAACGGCTATCGCAAGCTGGCCTACATGACCTGGCCGCCGCCGATGCTGCCCGAGCTGGTGGCGATCGCCGGCCGCAACGAGGCGGCGGTGGCCGAGGCGGCGCGGCGCTACGGGTTCGCCGGCTACGTGACGGACTGGAAGGAGCTGGTCTCGGACGACCGCATCCGGCTGTTCGACAACGCCGGCCCGAACAACCTGCACGCCGAGCCGACGATCGCCGCCGCGGAGGCCGGCAAGCACGTCATCTGCGAGAAGCCGCTGGGACGCGACGCGGCCGAGTCGTATGACACCTGGCAGCGCGTCGAGGCGACCGGCGTCAAGCACATGTGCGCCTTCAACTACCGCTTCGTGCCTGCGGTCCGGCTCGCGCGCGAGATGATCGCCGCCGGCGAGCTGGGCGAGATCCACCACTTCCGCGGCGCCTACCTGCAGGAGTGGGGGACGACGACGGCGGAGGTCTGGCGCTTCGACAAGGACCTCGCCGGCTCGGGCGCGCTCGGGGACATCGGCGCGCACGTCGTCGACCTCGCGCGCTACCTGATCGGCGAGATCGCGACCGTCTCCGCCCAGACGGCCACCTTCCAGCCCGGTCGCGAGGTAGACGACGCCGTCCAGGCCGCCGTGTCGTTCGAGAACGGCGCGGCCGGGACGATCGAAGCGTCGCGCTTCGCCACCGGGCGCAAGAACGCGTTCCGCTGGGAGGTCAACGGCTCCAAGGGGTCGATCGCCTTCGACCTCGAGCGGCTGAACGAGCTGCAGGTGCACCTCGCGGACTCGCGGCCCGGCGAGTTCGCGCAGGGCTTCCGCACGGTGCTGGTCTCCGAGCCCGAGCACCCGTTCTGGGAGCACTGGTGGCCCCAGGGCCACATCATCGGATGGGAGCACACGTTCGTCCACGAGCTCGCGCACCTGCTCCACGCCATCCGTACGAACACCGACGTCGCGCCCCACGGCGCGACGCTCGAGGACGGCTACCGCGCCGCGGAGGTGTGCGACGCGATGCTGCGCTCCGCCGAGCAGGGTACGCGGGAGACGGTCACCTACCGCTGAGGCGAAGCCGCGAGCGACGCCTCGCAACCGGCGCGCACGCCGAGTCGCGTGGCGCCCGGCCGACGCGCGGCGGCGCGC
>DATMVH010000136.1:0-2298 GCA_035563395.1 Solirubrobacteraceae bacterium | reverse complement strand
GCCCGAGCGCGCGGCGGATGCGCTGGACGTCCACCCCCAGCACGCCCGAGCCCTCGCCGCGGCGCCCGACCGCCGCGATCGCGAGCCGGGCGAGGTCCCGCATCGCCGCCTCGTCGCCCCGGCTGATCGCCTCGAGCAGCTGCTCGCGCAGCGCGTCGACGTCGATCTGCTCGGCCGCGGTGCCGTGGCCGCGCTCCCCGGGCTCGCCCTGCTCGCGCACGCCGCGCTCGACCGCCTGCGCCTCCACGGCGCGGAACATGAAGCGGTCGAACACGAGGTCGAACACGCGCCGGTCCTCCTGCGACTTGGCGAGCGTCGCGCCGAGCGCGCCCTTGAACGCGCGCTTGTCCGTCCACGGCACCTCGTCGAGCGCGGCGAGGGCGTCGAGCAGCTCGGACGTCCCGACCGCCAGCCCCTCGGCGCGCAGCGCCTCCGCGAAGTCGACGATGCGCGCCGGCAGGCTCACGACGGCGCCGCGGCGCCGAGGCGCACGCCGACCCGCTCGGCCACCACGTCGAGGTCGGTCCGGTGCTTGACGATGATGCTCATCGTCGCGCGGAAGACCTCGGGCGTGATCTCGTCGGCGCCGAGCAGCAGCAGCGCGCGCGCCCAGTCGATCGACTCCGCGATCGACGGCGGCTTCTTGAGGTCGAGCTCGCGGACCTGCGCGACGACCTCCACGAGCTTCGCGGCGACCGCCTCGGGGAGCTCCGGGCTGTGCAGCCGCACGATCGCCAGCTCGTGCTCCGTGGAGGGATAGTCGAGCCAGAGGTAGAGGCAGCGGCGCTTGAGCGCCTCGGTGAGCTCGCGCGAGTTGTTCGAGGTGAGCAGCACGACCGGATGGGTGCGGGCCTCGATCCGGCCGAGCTCGGGGATGGAGATCTGGAAGTCCGACAGCAGCTCGAGCAGCATCGCCTCGAACTCCTGGTCGGTCTTGTCGATCTCGTCGATCAGCAGCACGACCGGCTGCTCGGAGGCGATCGCGGTGAGCAGCGGGCGCGCCAGCAGGAACTCCTCGCCGAAGATGTCGTCCTGCACGGCGTCCCAGCCCGTGCCGGCCGCCTCGGCCTGGATGCGCAGGAGCTGCTTTCGGTAGTTCCACTCGTACAGCGCCTTCGCCTCGTCGAGGCCCTCGTAGCACTGCAGGCGCACGAGCGTGCGGCCGAGGTAGGCGGAGAGCGCCTTGGCGAGCTCCGTCTTGCCCACGCCCGCCGGGCCCTCGACGAGCACCGGCTTGCCGAGCCGGGCGGCGAGGTACGCGACGAGGGCGGTCGACTCGCCGGGCAGGTAGCCGACGGAGCGCAGGCCGGCGGCGACGTCGTCGACGGAGGCGGGAGCGGTGTGCATCGGACTCCCGAGTCTAGGGGCCTGTCCATCACCGCCCGGCAGGAATAGGGTCGCCGCGAGGGAGCGATGGGCCCGCCAAACGAGAACGACTCGCCGGACGTCCGCGAGGCCCGGCTGGCCGAGCTCGCGCGCTCCTACGCCGCGGCGCTGCTCGCCGGCGACGAGGTCGCCGCCGAGGTCGCCATCCGCGAGGCGATGGACGCGAAGCTCACCACGGCGGAGATCGACGACGAGATCATCACCCCGGCGCTGTGGCTCGTCGGTGAGCTGTGGGAGCGCGCCGAGATCTCGGTCGACCAGGAGCACATCGCCACGGAGATCTCGCTTCGCGTGCTTGCCCTGCAGCGCGAGGCGAAGCGCCTGCAGCGCGCCCGCCGCCGCCACCGCGTGATGCTCGCCACGCCCTCCGGCGAGCTGCACGTCGTCGCGCTGCGCATGGTCGCGGACCTGCTCCGCGAGGCGGGCTACCAGGTCGTGATGCTCGGGGCGGACGTGCCGGCGCACGCCCTCGCCGGCGCCGCCGCGCGCCACGAGCCCGACGTCCTCTGCCTGAGCTGCACCATGCCGGCGCGGAGGACAAGGTCCCGATCGGGATCGACGAGGTGCAACGGGCCTGGCCGGCGGCCGGCTTCGTCGTCGGCGGGCGCAGCCTGACGTCGCGGATCCGCGCCCACCCCGCGATCGACGCCTGCCGGCGCGTCTCCGAGGCGATGGAGGCGGTGGACGCGGTCGTCAAGCGCGCCCGCCACAACTGACCGCGCGTCGTCACACGTCCGTGCCAGGTAGTAGCTCGCGCTGCGAGGGATGCGCGCGCGCCACGAAGCCGAGGCGGCGTGGAAGGCGGTCGACTCCGGCGTCGGACGGAGGACCGCCGTGCGCGCCCCGGCGCGCAGGGCCTCCGCGGCGTGCCGCACGAGCGAGCGGCCGAGCCCGCTGCGGCGCGCCGCGGGC
>DATMVH010000135.1:0-4035 GCA_035563395.1 Solirubrobacteraceae bacterium | reverse complement strand
GCGCCGCGGGCGCTTCGGCGCCGAGCGCCCCGCCGGCGGCGCGGCGCCGTTCAGAGCCGGCGGGTCCGCCTCGCCCAGCACCCGCACGTCGAAGCGCTTGCCGGAGACCTCGACGGTGTAGGTCCGCTCGACGGCGCTCGGCCGCTCCTCCGCGGCGGGCGCCTCCGGCTGCGCGAGGCGCGCCAGCCACTGCGCGTCCTCGACCAGGTCGCGGCAGGTCTCCGCGCGCGCCCACTGCTCCGAGGCCATGATCGCCCGGTGGAACGGGATCAGCGTCCGGACGCCCTCGATCTCGAACTCGCGCAGCGCCCGCGCCATCCGCCGCGTGGCCGCCTCCCGGTCGACGTCCCAGGCGATCAGCTTGGCGACCATCGGGTCGTACAGCGGCGAGATCTCCGAGCCCGCGAGCACGCCGGAGTCGACGCGCACGCCGGGCCCTGCCGGCTCGCGGTAGTGCGTCACCGTCCCGGGCGCCGGGGCGAAGTTGCGCGCGGCGTCCTCGGCGTTGATGCGGCACTCGATCGCGTGGCCGCGCAGCTGGACGTCCTCCTGGCGGATCGCCAGCGCCTCGCCGGCCGCGACGCGGATCTGCTCCCGCACGATGTCGATCCCCGTCGTCTCCTCCGTCACGCAGTGCTCGACCTGCACGCGCGTGTTCATCTCGAGGAAGAAGTACTCGCCGTCCGCCAGCAGGCCCTCGACGGTGCCCGCGCCGCGATAGTCGACGGCGCGCGCGGCGTCGGTGGCGATGCGGCCGATCCGCTCGCGCAGCGCGTCGTCGACCAGCGGCGCCGGCGACTCCTCGATGAGCTTCTGGTGGCGGCGCTGGATGGAGCAGTCGCGCTCGCCGAGATGGATCACGTTGCCGTGCGCGTCGGCGAGCACCTGGACCTCGACGTGGCGCGGGTCGGGCAGGTACCGCTCGAGGTAGACGGTCGGATCGGAGAAGAACTTCTCGCCCTCGCGCGCGGCGCCCTCGAACGCCTCGGCGAGCTTCGCAGGCTCGGGCGCGACGCGGAAGCCCTTCCCGCCGCCGCCGCCCGCCGCCTTGACGGCCACCGGATAGCCGATCTCCTCCGCGGCGGCCCGCGCGTCGTCGAGCGTCTCCACCGGCGCGGTCGTGCCGGGCACGATGGGCACGCCGGCCGCCCGCATCAGCTCTCGGGCGCGCGTCTTCGAGCCCATCGCCTCGATCGCCGCCGCGGGCGGGCCGATGAACGTCACGCCCGCCTCCTCCAGGCGGCGCGCGAACGCGGCGTTCTCGGCGAGGAAGCCGTAGCCGGGATGTACCGCGTCGGCGCCCGAGCGCTCGATCGCCTCCATGAGGCGGTCGACGGCGAGGTAGGACTGCGCCGCCGGGCCGGGCCCGAGCAGGTGCGCCTCGCCCGCGCGCTTGACGTGCAGCGCGTCCCGGTCGGCCTCCGAGTACACCGCGACGGAGGGGATGCCGAGCTCGTCCAGGGCCCGCATCACGCGCACGGCGATCTCCCCGCGGTTGGCGACCAGGACCTTGGCGAACATGGCGGCGCGTGATGCTATCCCGCGGCCGCCCGCGGCCGGCTACACCGAGCGCTGGTACGCGCGGAACGCCCGCGACGCGAACCACGTGCAGAGGAGCGCGAACGCGAGCAGCAGCCCCAGGTGGCCCAGCACCACGCCCGAGTCGACCTCCCGCGCCAGCGCCTCCCGCCCGGCGGTGACAGCCCAGTCGACCGGGTTGACCCGCGCGACGTCCTGGATCCAGCCCGGCGTGAGCGCGCGCTGCATGAACACCGTGGAGAGGAAGGTGAGCGGGAGGATCACGAGGTTCACGGCGGCGATCAGCGTCTCCTCGCGCCGCACCAGCAGCGCGAGGCCGTTCGACAGCGACCCGAACGCCCAGCCGAGCAGGATCGAGGCCGCGATCAGGACGAGCACGCCGACGGGTCCGCCCGCGAGGTCGGCGCCCGCGACGAGCGCGAGCACGACCAGGATGAGCGACTGCACGATGACGATCAGCGCGCCCTGCACGAGCCGGCCGGAGATCAGCGACACCCGGCTCGCCGGGGAGACGAGGAACCGGTCGAGCACGCCGCGGTCGAGGTCGTCGAGCAGCGCCATGCCGCTCCACCCGCTCGAGAACAGCGCACTCATCACCACGATCCCGGGAGTCAGGAAGTCGAGGTAGGAGCCGCCGCCGAAGCCGGGGATCTCGACGACGCGCTTGAACAGCGCGCCGTAGAGCAGCAGCCAGATCAGCGGCTGCACGAGGGTGATGAAGACCCAGATCGGCTGCCGCAGGAGGTTGCGGATGTGCCGGATCGTCATGTACCAGGAGTGCGCCACCGTGGTCATCGCTCGGCCTCCGCGAAGGTGCGCCCGGCGTGGCGCAGGTAGACGTCGTCGAGCGAGGGCCGCGCGACGGTGACCGACGCGACGCGGATGCCGTGGCCCTCGAGCGCGGCGAGGACGGCCGGCACGGCGCTCGCGCCGTGGTCGGCGCGGGCGTGCAGGGTGCGCTGGTCGACCTTGACGTCGCGCACGCCGGCGAGCGTGGAGAGCGCCGCCTCGACCTCGCCGTCGCCCGGCTCGGCGAGCTCGACGTGGACCGCGTCGCCGCGCAGCTCGCCCTTTAGGCCCTCCGGCGTGCCCTCCGCGACCACGCGCCCGCGCTCGAGGATCGCGAGCCGCGCGGCGAGCCGGTCGGCCTCCTCGAGGTAGTGCGTGGTGAGCAGGATGGTGATGCCCTCCTCGCGCGAGAGACGGGCGATCTCGTCCCACATGTCCGCCCGGACCTCCGGGTCGAGCCCCGTGGTCGGCTCGTCGAGGAAGAGCACCGCGGGACGGTGGACGAGCCCGATCGCGACGTCGAGCCGGCGCGCCATCCCGCCGGAGTACGTGCGGGCGACGCGGTCCGCCGCGTCCGCGAGCCCGAAGCGGGCGAGCAGCTCCCCGGCGCGGGCGCGCGCCGCGCGGGTGCCCATCCCGTGGAGCTGCCCCTGCAGGACGAGGTTCTCGCGGCCGGTCGCCTCGCGGTCCCAGCCGGACTTCTGCGCCACCACGCCGATCGCGCGGCGCACCTCGCCGGGGCTGCGCAGCACGTCGCGACCGGCGACCTGGGCAGTCCCCGCATCGGGTCGCGAAAGCGTCGTGAGGATCTTCACGGTGGTCGACTTGCCGGCGCCGTTCGGCCCGAGCAGGCCGAAGATCGACCCGGCCTCGACGGCGAAGCTCACGCCGTCGAGCGCGCGGACGTCGCCGGCATAGGACTTCTCGAGGGCGTGGACCTCGATCGCGTGGGGAGGACGGCCATCCATGTCGCTCGTCGTTCTAGCCGCCTGAAGCGCACGCGTGCAAGTGACGCCGGTGTGTCCGACGTCACAGGACCGTGGTCCGGTCGGGCTTGACGGACCGTGGTCCGGTTCTCTACTCTGCCCTATGGAAGAAACCGGACCACGGTCCGGTAGGACGAGACTCAGGGAGCTCCAGACACATGACCACCACCCTTTCCGCCGGCGCGCCGCCGCGTGTCCTCGGCATCTCCGGCAGCCTGCGCCGCGATTCGCACAACTCCCGGCTCCTGCGCGCGGCCGGGGCGCTGCTGCCGCCGGGGGCGGAGCTCGAGATCTGGGACGGCCTGAAGGCGATCCCGCCGTACGACGAGGACGACGAGACCGCCGGCCGCCCGGCCGCCGTCGAGGAGCTCGACGCGGCGATCCGCGCGGCCGACGTGGTCCTGTTCGCCACGCCGGAGTACAACCACTCGCTCCCCGGGACGCTCAAGAACGCGCTGGACTGGCTTTCCCGGCCGCTCGCCGGCAACGCGCTGTGGCGCAAGCCGGTCGCCGTCGTGGGCGCGAGCACGGGCCTGTTCGGCGCGGTGTGGGCGCAGGCGGAGCTGCGCAAGGTGCTCGGCGCGCTGGGCGCGGAAGTGCTCGACGGCGAGCTGCCGGTGGGCCTCGCCGACGGCGCGTTCACGGCGGACGACGGCCTCGCCGACGCGGACCTGCAGGCGCGCTACGGCGGCCTGCTCGCGGAGCTCGCCGCGGCGGCGCC
>DATMVH010000134.1:0-5025 GCA_035563395.1 Solirubrobacteraceae bacterium | reverse complement strand
GGTCCACCGCTCATGCCCTCGCCCGTCACCATCACCTACCTCGAGCTGGACGACCCCGCGGGCATCCGCCCCGCGAAGCCGCCGCGCGTGAGCGCCGCCATCGAGCGCGTCGACCCCCCCGACGGCGAGGTCAGCCGCTGGTTCTACTCCGCCGTCGGCGGCGCGTACGCCTGGACGGACCGGCTGGACGACGACGACGACACGTGGCAGGCGCACGCCGAGCGGGTCGAGACCTGGGTGGCCACGGTCGGCGCCCACCGGGCCGGCTACTTCGAGCTGCTCCCCGAGGACGGGAACGTCGAGATCGCCTTCTTCGGGCTGCTCCAGCCGTACCACGGGCTCGGCCTCGGCGGGCACCTCCTCACGGTCGCGCTGCGGCGCGGGTTCGAGCTCGGCTCGCGCGTGTGGCTGCACACCTGCAGCCTCGACGGGCCGCACGCGCTCCCGAACTACGAGGCCCGCGGTCTGGTGCCCTACCGCACGGAAACGGCCTGACGTTCCGCGTGCGCTGCGCTAAGATCTCCGTCGGCTCGACTGAGATTTTTTCGTAGCAAGGAGTAGCACGCACATGGCCAAGACCATCGGAATCGACCTCGGTACGACGAACTCGTGCATGGCCGTCCTCGAGGGCGGCGAGCCGACCGTCATCGAGAACGCCGAGGGCGGGCGCACGACTCCGTCGGTCGTCGCGTTCACGAAGAGCGGCGAGCGCCTCGTCGGCACCGTCGCCAAGCGCCAGGCCGTCACGAACCCCGAGAACACCATCTTCTCCATCAAGCGCTTCATGGGCCGCAAGGAGGCCGAGGTGCGCGAGGAGGAGTCGATCGTCCCCTACCGCGTCGTCGCCGGCTCCGGTGGAGACGCGCGCGTGGAGGCGTCCGGCAAGCAGTACTCGCCGCCGGAGATCTCCGCGATGATCCTCCAGAAGCTCAAGGCGGACGCGGAGGCCTACCTCGGCGAGACGGTGGACTCCGCGGTCATCACCGTTCCGGCGTACTTCAACGACGACCAGCGCCAGGCCACGAAGGACGCCGGCCGCATCGCCGGCCTCGACGTCAAGCGCATCATCAACGAGCCGACGGCCGCGTCGCTGGCCTACGGCCTCGACAAGGAGTCCGACCAGACGATCCTCGTCTTCGACCTCGGCGGCGGCACGTTCGACGTGTCCGTGCTCGAGATCGGCGACGGCGTGTTCGAGGTCAAGTCCACCGCCGGCGACAACCACCTCGGCGGCGACAACTTCGACAAGGCGATCGTGGACTGGCTCGCGGCGGAGTTCCGGCGCGACCAGGGCATCGACCTCACGCAGGACAAGATGGCCCTCCAGCGCCTGTACGAGGCGGCGGAGAAGGCGAAGATCGAGCTCTCCTCCGCGCAGGAGACGCAGATCAACCTGCCGTTCATCACGGCCGACGCCTCCGGCCCGAAGCACCTCGACGTGCGCCTCACGCGCGCCAGGCTCACCGAGCTCGCCTCCCCGCTGATCGAGCGCGTGGTCGGCCCGGTGCGCCAGGCGATGGACGACGCGAAGGACAAGGGCGTCAAGAACATCGACCACGTGGTCCTCGTCGGCGGCATGACGCGCATGCCCGCCGTGCAGGAGAAGGTCCGCGAGCTCACCGGCAAGGAGCCGCACCGCGGCGTCAACCCGGACGAGGTCGTGGCCGTCGGCGCCGCCATCCAGGCGGGCGTCCTGGCCGGTGACGTCAAGGACGTCCTGCTGCTCGACGTCACCCCGCTCACCCTCGGCATCGAGACCAAGGGCGGCGTGATGACGAAGCTGATCGAGCGCAACACGACGATCCCCACGCGCAAGAGCGAGGTGTTCTCCACGGCGGAGGACAACCAGCCGAGCGTGGAGATCCACGTCCTGCAGGGCGAGCGCGAGATGGCGATGTACAACAAGTCGCTGGGCAAGTTCCAGCTCACCGGCATCCCGCCGGCGCCGCGCGGCATCCCGCAGATCGAGGTGGGGTTCGACATCGACGCCAACGGCATCCTCAACGTGCAGGCCAAGGACCTCGGCACGGGCAAGGAGCAGAAGATCGAGATCAAGGCGGGCTCCGGCCTGTCCGACGACGAGATCAAGCGGATGGTGCAGGACGCCGAGGCGCACGCCGAGGACGACAAGCGCCTGCGCGACCTCGCCGAGGCCCGCAACGCCGGCGAGAACGCCGCCTACCAGGCGGAGAAGCAGGTCAAGGACCTCGGCGAGCAGATCGACGAGGCCTCCAAGCGCGAGATCGAGGACGCCATCAAGGACGTCCGCGAGTCGCTGACCTCCGAGGACGCGTCGGACATCCGCGCGAAGACGGACCGCCTCCAGTCGGCGTTCCACCGCGTGTCCGAGCAGATGTACGAGCGCGCGCAGGCCGAGCAGCAGGCGGCGACGGCGGCCGACGGCGCGGCCAGCGGCAGCAACGGCGCGCGCTCGACCGGCTCCGACGAGGAGGTCGTCGACGCCGAGGTGGTCGACGAGCAGCGCTGATGACCGGCGAGCGGAACATCGACACGACGGCGGCGGAGGAGGAGTTCTCCGCCGCCGCGCCGCCCCACCCCGGGGCGCGGGGCACCGGCGAGACCTCGTTCGGCGACGCCGAGGCGCCGGCCGCCGGCGGTGCCCGCGCGGCAGGGACGCCGGCGGGCGACGCGCCCGCGCAGGAGTCCGAGTCCCCCGGCGGGCCTGCGCAGGAGGCGGCCGAGCGCGAAACGCCGGAAACGCCCGGCGCGGGCGACCCGCGAAGCGTCTCGCCCGACGCCGACAAGGCGGCCGAGTACCTCGCGCTCGCCAAGCGCACCCAGGCGGATTTCGAGAACTACCGCAAGCGCATGGCCCGCGAGAACGCCGCCGCGGCGAACCGCGGGGCCGGCAAGCTCGCCAAGGAGCTCCTGCCCGCCCTCGACCACCTCGACCTCGCGCTGAAGGCCGCCGCCGGCCACGAGGACGTGATCCGCGGCTTCGCCATGGTCCGCGACGAGCTGATCGCGGCGCTCGGCCGCGCCGGCATCGAGGCCTTCTCGCCGCGCGGCGAGGCCTTCGACCCGTCGGAGCACGAGGCGATGGCGCAGCTGCCGGCCGAGGACGCGGAGCCCGGCACGGTGATCGAGGTCTACCAGCAGGGCTACCGCATCGACGGCACGGTCCTGCGCCCGGCGCGGGTCGTGGTCGCGCAGTAGGAGCGGGTCCCATGGCGCGCCAACCCGACTACTACAAGGTCCTCGGTGTCGACAAGAAGGCGTCGCAGGACGACATCAAGAAGGCGTACCGGAAGCTCGCGCGCCGCTATCACCCCGACCAGAACAAGGACGCGGGGGCGGAGGAGCGCTTCAAGGAGGTCTCGGAGGCCTACGACGTCCTCTCGGACCCCGAGAAGCGCAAGCGCTACGACCGCGGCGGCCTGTTCGCCGGCACCGGCCCGTTCGGCGGCGCCGGCGGGACCGCCGGCGGCGGGGCGACCGCGGCGGACTTCGGCTCCTTCTCCGACATCCTCTCGGGGATCTTCAGCGGCGGCGGGCGCGGGAACCGCACCAAGCCGGCGACGGAGCGCGGGCGCGACCTCGAGACGACGGTCTCGCTCTCCTTCGGGCAGGCCGTGGAGGGCGCGCAGGTCCCGGTGTCGGTGGCCACGCACTCCGCGTGCCCCACCTGCCGCGGCACGGGCGCCGAGCCCGGCACCCAGCCGGTCGTGTGCCCGGTGTGCAACGGCCGCGGCGTCGAGTCCCAGGGCCAGGGCCTCTTCTCCATCACGCGGCCGTGCGAGCGCTGCGGCGGCGCCGGGACCGTGATCGAGAAGCCCTGCCACACGTGCGACGGCGCCGGTCGGATGCGCGAGCTCAAGAAGTACCGCGTCAACATCCCCGCGGGCGTGAAGGACGGCTCGCGGATCCGGCTCGCCGGCAAGGGGGAGGCCGGCATCCGCGGCGGCCCGCCCGGCGACCTGTTCGTGATCACCCACGTCGGCGAGTCCGCCGTGTTCCACCGCAAGGGCGACAACCTCGAGGTGGAGGTTCCGATCACGGTCCCGGAGGCGCTGGGGGGCGCGGACGTCGAGGTCCCGACGCTCCACGGCGTCAAGAAGCTGCGCGTCCCGCCGGGCACGCGCCACGGCACCGTGCAGCGGCTGCGGGGGGAGGGTCCGCCGGTGCCCGGAGGGTCGGGCAACGGCGACATCCACTACCGCTTCGTGATCGACGTCCCGCGCGAGCTCTCCGCGGAGCAGCGGCGGGCGGTCGAGGCGCTGTCGAAGGTCATGAACGGCAACCCGCGCGAGCGGATCCTGCGCGAGGCGGAGCGGGGGGCGGCCTGATGGCCGTCCGCCGCACCCGCATCACGACCCGGGTCGAGCGCGACCGCGGCGTCTTCATGATCTCCGTCGCCGCCGAGCTCGCGGAGATGCATCCGCAGACCCTGCGGATGTACGAGGCGCGCGGCCTGATCGAGCCGAAGCGCTCGCCCAAGGGCACGCGCCTGTACTCGCAGGCCGACGTCGAGCGCCTGCGGCGGATCCAGGAGATGACCACGGAGTGGGGCATGAACCTGGCCGGCGTGGAGCGCGTCTTCGCGCTGGAGGAGAAGCTCGAGCGGATGCAGCGCAAGGTCGGCGCGCTGGAGAAGCGCGCCGAGGAGCTGCAGACCGAGATCGCCCGCCTCGAGGAGGTCAAGCGCGAGGTCAAGGCGGAGATCGTCCGCTACGAGGCCCGCTCGACCGACCTCGTGCCGGTGCGCATCGGGGGCGGCCGTCGCCCCGGCGCCACGGCCTGAGCCCGGATCGCCGGCGGCCGTGAGGCCGGCCACCGCGGCGGTGGGAGAGTCCGCGGCGGCCGGCTCACGTCCTGCGCCCGCGCCGCAATGGCGGCGTCTGCGGGCCCAAGCCGGTGGGAGAGGGAAGGCGGGTCCGGGACGACCGCGGGGTCGGCGGGCGCTTGTGCGGCGGCCGGCTGGGGTGCCCGGCCGCCGTGGAAGGAAGGATGCGGCCGGCGGCCGGCCGCCGCCTCCGCCCGCGGGGTGGAATTCGTCACCCCGCG
>DATMVH010000133.1:0-2960 GCA_035563395.1 Solirubrobacteraceae bacterium | reverse complement strand
CGCGCGGCCGGCGAGCTCGCCGAGGTCCGGCTCGAGGGCCGGCGCGCCTGGGTGCTCGCGCGCGACGCCGGATCGCTGGAGGACCCTCCCGCGGCCGCCGGCGTGCGTCTGCTCGGCCCGGGCGACCCGCTCCTGCTCGGTCGCGACCGCGAGACGCTGCTCCCGGACGGGGCCGCCCGCAAGGAGGTGTGGCGCGCGCTCGGGGGCGCCGGGATCGTCCTCGCGGACGGACGGGTGGCGGGGCTCTGGCGCGCGCAGAAGAAGGGGAAGCGCCTGGTCGTGGCGGTGGAGGCGCTCGCAGAGCTCGACCGGGGCGCCGTGCGCGCGGAGGGCGAGCGGCTCGCGCCGCACCGTGGCTGCACGAGCGTCGAGCTCGCTTAACGGCCGGCGCCCGCCATCAGGCGGGCGCCGGTGCTGCGTTCGGGGGTTTCGTCAGGCCGCGGCGGGCGCGACCTCCGGCTCGTGCTCGAACTTGGGCAGCCAGTTGAGCCGCTTCGGCAGGTACCAGTTGGCCTTGCCGAGGAGCTTCATGGTGGCCGGCAGGAGCACCGCGCGGACGAGCGTCGCGTCGATCAGGATCGCCGCCGCCAGGCCGACGCCGAGCTGCTTCATCGACTGGTCGGAGCCCGTCGCGAACATCGCGAAGGTGATGACCATGACGGCCGCGGCGCTGGTGATGACGCCCGCCGTGCTCTTGATGCCGTACGCGACGGCCTTGTCCGTGCTCATCCCGCGGTCGACCGCCTCGCGGATCCGGCTCAGGACGAACACGTGGTAGTCCATCGAGAGGCCGAACAGGATCACGAAGAGGAACAGCGGCAGCCAGGGCGCGATGCCGCCCACGGAGTTGAAGTCGAGCAGCGACTCGCCGTGGCCGTCCTGGAACACCAGCGTCAGCACGCCGTAGGCCGCGCCGACCGACAGCAGGTTGAGGACGATCGCCTTGATGGGCACGACGATCGAGCGGAACGTGACCAGCAGCAGGATGAACGCCAGGCTGAGCACGAAGCCGAACACGATCGGCAGGTGCGCCTTCATCGTGTCGAGGAAGTCCTTCGACCAGGCGGTCATGCCGCTCACGGCGACTTCGGCGCCGTCGACCTTGCCGATGGTCGCCGGGACGACGTCCTCGCGCAGCACCTCGATCGACCGGTTCGACGCGTCGTCGGTGCCCTTGCCCTTGATGGACATGGCGACGACCGCGACGGTCTTGTCGGGGCTGACCTCGACGCTCGAGGGCTCCGACAGCTGGCCCGTGGCGATCGCCTTGTCGTGCAGCTCCTCGATCGCGGACTGGATCTCGGGGGTGGTGACGTCCTCGGCCTTGATGACCGTGGTGGCCGGCACCGTGCCACCCGGGAAGGCGGCGTCGATGCGGTCGAGCGTCTGGATGATCGGCTCGCTGCGGGACATGCCCTCCGTGCCGGGCTCCTTGAACTGCATGCCGAGCGCGGGCACGGCCAGCGCGATCAGGATGCCGGCGGACGCGACGGCGGAGACGAGCGGGCGGGCGAGGACGCGATCGAGGATGGCGCTCCAGACGCGGGACTCGCCCTTGTTGCGATGGCGGCGCTTCGCGATGAAGGGCAGGCGGCCCTTCTCCAGCCACCCCTTCTGGCCGAGGTACGAGAGCGTCGCGGGGAGGAAGGTGAGCGACCCGACGACGGCGACGCCGACGACGATGATCGTGCCGATGCCGAACGAGACGAAGATCGGGTTGCCCGAGAAGAACATCCCGCCCATGGCGGCCATGACGGTGAAGCCGGAGATGAGGACGGCACGCCCCGACGTGGCGGCGGCGATGTCCAGCGCGGCCTCCGGGGAGCGGCCCTTGTCCTGCTCCTCCATCATGCGGCGCAGGTAGAACATCGCGTAGTCGACGCCGACGGCGAGGCCGACCAGCATCACGACCTGGGCGACCGCCTCATGCAGCGGCGCGATCTGGCTGACGGGGCCGAGCAGGCCCGTGGTCGCCGCGACTGCGGTGAGGCCGAGCAGCAGGGGGACGCCGGCGGCGACGGCCGCGCCGAAGGCCAGCAGCAGGATGAGCAGCGTGCCAATCATGGAGTACTGCAGCGAGCGCGACTCGTCCTGGCGCTCCTTCTCGCCGAGCGCCTTGCGCTCGGACGCGGCGCCGTACTCCTCGACGCGGACCTCGGGATGCGCCTCCTGGACGGCCGCCACGGCGGCGAGCGGGGCCTCGGCGGCCTTCTCGAGCGCGTCGGCCTCGTCCCGGGTGCCCGGGAGCTTGAAGTTGACGACGACGGAGCGGCCGTCCTTGGAGACGGTGCTCGCGCGGTCCTCGGCGTTGAGCGGGCTGTCGATGTCGGAGACGCCGTCGATCTTCTGCAGGCGGCTCACGACGTCCTTGACGGCGGCTGTGACCTCGGGCGAGTCGGCCTTGACCGAGCCCTTGCCCTGGACGAGGATCTGCTCGCCGACCTCGTCGGGGAAGTTCGCCTCGTCGACGATCATCTCACCGCGCTTGGACTCGCCGTTGCCCATCGCGGACGATTCAAGGTTCTTCTGGCCGACGCCGCCGGCGATGACCGTGGCCAGGATCACGAAGAGCAGCCACCCGAAGATGGCCGTCTTGCGATGCGTGGCGCTCCATCGGCCAGCGCGCGCCGCAAAGTTGCGGGATTGCATTTGTGTCGACTCCTCCAGGGAGTGGTGTGGGGCGGAACCAGTGATGAGCGCACTGTCCCAGCACCCCTGGGGGTCTCCCATGTGGGTGTGCAGGCGTCTGCGGGTGCGGCCCGCTCGGGACGCGGGGGCGGAACTCGACGAGGCCGCGTGCGGGCATCCGCACCGGCGCCGGACGGCTCGGCGCTCGCGACGGGGTGGCGCGGATCAGGCCACGGCCTGCGCGCAGCGCCGCACGAACGTGGCCAGCGCGGGACCGTCCGTGCCCGCGTGCAGCTCGAGCACGGGCGGCTCGTGCGCGGCGACCCACGCGC
>DATMVH010000132.1:0-6955 GCA_035563395.1 Solirubrobacteraceae bacterium | reverse complement strand
CCACGCCGGCGCGGGACGCACCACCCGCGGCGAAGTCGGACAGGCCCCTCGCCGGTGCACCTCACCGCGGGTGGGCGTCGGGGGGCGCGCGGTGAGTCTCGGCGATGCGGCGCCACCGCGCGGACGGCGGACGTAGCGATGTGACCGTTCGTGCGCCGCGCCGCGGCCGGCGCGCACGGTGCCGCCGGCGCGGGCATCGTCGCAGCCGCCCCCGCAAGGCGGCGCGATCCGCGCGTGCGAGCGATCCACCGGGACCCGGCAATCCACGCCCTGGAACGCCCTGATGGCGCGCTCGCGCTCCGGCACCCGATCGCTTGCCCGCGACCGGACAAGGTGCTAGATGTTACAAGCGGCGGGGGCTTTCCCGCTCGCCACGAGGAGAGGGAGTGGCCGACGGATGTGTCTAGCCGTGCCCGGACGCGTCGTGGAGGTGGTCGACGAACTGAACCGCCTCGCGAAGGTGGAGGTCGCGGGCGTGCGCCGCACCGTGAACATCGGGCTCCTCGACGGCGAGAACGGCGGCGCCGGCCCGGGCGACTGGGTGCTCATCCACGTCGGCTTCGCGATCTCGCGGATCGACGAGGAGGAGGCGGTCGCCACGCGGCGCCTGCTCGAGCAGATGGGCGCCGAGTACGAGCAGGAGCTCGCCGAGCTGCGCGCGAGCGTGATCGAATGAGCGCCGGCCCGGCAGGCCCCGCGCCGTGGGACGCCGCGCCGCACTGCGAGGCGCACGCCGGGTGCATCACCTGCGGCGACACGGCGGTGCCGATGCGCGTCCGCCGCGTGGACGCCGACCGCGTCCTCGCGCTGTGCGAGGACCCGGAGGGGCGGCGATCGAGCGTCGAGATCGCGCTCGTGGAGCCGGTCGCCGTGGGGGACGCGCTGCTCGTCCACGCGGGAACCGCGATCGGGCGGGCGCCTTGAGGTACGTCGAGGAGTTCCGGGACGCGGAGCTCGGGCGCGCGCTCGCGGGCGAGATCCTCGCCGCCGTCGAGCCCGGCCGCCACTACAAGCTCATGGAGGTCTGCGGCGGCCACACGCACTCGATCTACAAGTACGGCATCGACGACCTCCTGCCGGCGAACGTCGAGCTGGTGCACGGCCCCGGCTGCCCCGTGTGCGTCATCCCGATGGGCCGCGTGGACGACGGCATCGCCATCGCCCATCGGCCCGGCGTGATCTTCACCTGCTTCGGCGACATGATGCGGATCCCCGGCTCGGACGGCTCGCTGCAGGACGCCAAGGCGGCCGGCGCCGACGTCCGCATGGTCTACTCGCCGCTCGACGCGCTGCGGATCGCCAAGGCGAACCCGGACCGCGACGTCGTCTTCTTCGCGATCGGCTTCGAGACCACCGCACCGTCGACCGCGCTGACGCTCCGGCGCGCGAAGGCGGAGGGCGTGCGGAACTTCTTCTGCATGTGCAACCACGTGACGATCGTGCCGCCGCTGCGGGCGCTGCTCGATTCTCCCGACCTGCGGCTCGACGGCTTCATCGGCCCCGGGCACGTGTCGACCGTGGTCGGCGCGCGGCCGTTCGAGTTCATTCCCGCCGACTACGGCAAGCCGATCGTCGTGGCGGGCTTCGAGCCGCTCGACGTCCTCCACGCGGTGCACATGATCCTCCGCCAGCTCGCGGAGGGCCGCTGCGAGGTGGAGAACCAGTACAGCCGGGTCGTGCCCTACGACGGCAACCTGCGCGCGCTCGAGGTCCTCGCCGAGGTCTTCGAGCTGCGGCCGCACTTCGAGTGGCGCGGGATGGGCTTCATCTCCCAGAGCGGCCTCAAGCTCTCCGCCGCCTACGCCGCCTTCGACGCCGAGCTGCGCTACGAGGTCCCCGGCGTGCGGGTGGCCGACCCGAAGGCGTGCCAGTGCGGCGAGGTCCTGAAGGGCGTCATCAAGCCGTGGGAGTGCAAGGTCTTCGGCACGGCGTGCACGCCGGAGCGCCCGATCGGAACCTGCATGGTCTCCAGCGAGGGCGCGTGCGCGGCGTACTACAACTTCGGCCGCTTCGCGCGGGAGCGGGAGGTCGTGTGACGGTCTCCGAGCGCGAGCAGCGCATCCTCGGCATCATCGAGACCGCCCGCGCGAAGCGCGCCAAGTTCCGCGACGCGCGCGTCACCATGGCCCACGGCGCGGGCGGCAAGGCGACGCAGGGCCTGATCGAGGGCCTGCTGCTGCCCGCGTTCGCCTCGCCGGAGCTCGACGCGCTCGGCGACGCCGGGATCGTCACCCTTCCCGGCGGCCACGTGGCGCTCACCACGGACTCCTTCGTGGTGAAGCCGATCCGCTTCCCCGGCGGCTCGATCGGCGAGCTGGCGGTCAACGGCACGGTCAACGACCTCGCCGTGGCGGGCGCCCGGCCGCTGGCGCTCACCCTGTCGCTCGTGCTCGAGGAGGGCCTGCCCGCCGAGGAGCTGCGGGCCGAGATCGACGCCGTCGCGCGCGCAGCCGCAGCAGCGGACGTCCGCGTCGTCGCGGGCGACACCAAGGTCGTGGAGCGCGGCCACGCCGACGGCATGTACGTGACCACGACCGGCCTCGGCCTCGTCGACCCGCGCGCGAGCCTCTCGCCGTCGGCGCTGAAGCCCGGCGACAGGATCCTCCTGTCCGGGCGGGTCGGCGATCACGGGACGGCGATCATGCTCGCCCGCGGCGAGTTCGAGCTCGGGGCGGAGATCGAGTCGGACACGCGCCCGCTGTGGCCGGCCGTCGACGCGCTGCTCGACGCCGCCGGGCCGTCGCTGCACTGCCTGCGGGACGCGACGCGTGGCGGCGTGGCCTCCGTGCTGAACGAGCTCGCGCGCGCTTCCGGCGTGGCGATGGTCGTGCGCGAGGCCGACGTGCCGGTGCATCCCGCGGTCGCCGGGGCCGCGGAGATCCTCGGCATCGACCCGATGTACGTCGCCAACGAGGGCAAGCTCGTCGCCTTCGTGGCCCCCGAGGCGGCCGAGGCGGCGCTCGCGGCGCTGCGCGCGGCGCCCGGCGGCGAGGACGCCGCCGAGATCGGCGAGGTCCGCACGGACCCGCCGACCATGGTGCTCGTAGAGACGGCCTTCGGCGGGCGGCGGGTGATGGACCAGCTCGTGGGCGACCCCTTGCCGAGGATCTGCTGAGGACGGCGTGCACGAGCTCTCCATCGCCGAGTCGGTGGTCCGGATCGCGGAGCGGCACGCGGACGGACGCCCGGTGGCGAAGGTCGAGCTCAAGGTCGGCCACCTGCGCCAGGTGGTCCCGCCGGCGTTGACCTTCGCCTTCGAGCTGGTGGCGCAGGGCACGTGCCTCGAGGGCGCCGAGCTCGCGATCGAGGAGGTGCCGCCGGCGGGCCGCTGCCGCCGCTGCGACACGGAGGCCGAGCTCGACGGCCTTCCCCTGCACTGCCCCGCCTGCGGCGGGCTGGACCTGGAGCTGCTCCGCGGCGAGGAACTGCTCGTGGACGCGCTGGAGATCGAGGACGCGATGACGAACGGAGGACTGCGGTATGGCCGCTGAACCGGTTGCGCAGGGCGTCGAAGAGGTTCACATCCTCTGGATCTCGGAGGGAATGAGCTGCGACGGCGACTCCGTCTCGATCACCGCCGCCGGCCAGCCGGGCATCGAGGACGTGCTGCTCGGCGCCATACCCGGGCTGCCGAAGGTCCACCTGCACAACAAGGTCCTGTCGCCCACGCTCGGCGGGGAGGAGTTCCTCAAGCCGTTCCGCGACGCCGTCGCCGACCGGCTCGACGCGCCGTTCGTGCTCGTCATCGAGGGCTCGATCCCGAACGAGAACATCAACGGCGACGGCTACTGGACGTCGTTCGGCAACGACGAGGCGACCGGCGAGCCGCTGACCATCAACTGGTGGATCGACCGGCTCGCGCCGAAGGCGTGGGGCGTCGTGGCGATCGGGACCTGCGCGACCTACGGCGGCATCCACGCCATGGCCGGCAACCCGACCGGCTGCATGGGCCTCGCCGACTACCTCGGGTGGGACTTCCGGTCAGCCGGCGGTCTGCCGATCGTCAACGTCCCCGGCTGCCCGGTGCAGCCGGAGAACTTCATGGAGACGCTCACCTGGCTGCTCTACCAGGCGGCGGGCCTCGCGCCGGTGATCCCGCTCGACGACCAGCTGCGGCCGCAATGGCTGTTCGGCAAGACCGTCCACGAGGGCTGCGACCGCGCGGGCTACTACGAGCAGGGCGACTTCGCGGACGACTACAACTCGCCGAAGTGCCAGGTGAAGATCGGCTGCTGGGGGCCGGTGGTGAACTGCAACGTGCCCAAGCGCGGGTGGATGGCCGGCATCGGCGGCTGCCCCAACGTCGGCGGCATCTGCATCGGCTGCACCATGCCGGGCTTCCCGGACAAGTTCATGCCGTTCATGGACGCCCCGCCGGGCGGCGGCGTCTCCTCCTCGACGATCGTCGCCTACGGCAAGCTCGTGCGCCGGCTGCGCGGGTTCACCAACACGACGGTCAACAAGGAGCCGAAGTGGCGCCACAACCGCGACGAGCTCACCACCGGCTACGCGCCCCGGTGGGGGAACTGAGAAAGGACGAGCCATGGCCGTTCGCGAGAAGGTGACGCCCGAGGCCGGCAAGGTCGTCGACATGGCGTGGGACCCGATCACCCGCATCGTCGGGAACCTCGGCATCTACACGAAGATCGACTTCGACAACCGTGAGGTCGTGTCGTGCAAGGCGACCTCGTCGCTGTTCCGCGGCTACAGCGTGTTCATGAAGGGCAAGGACCCGCGCGACGCGCACTTCATCACCAGCCGCATCTGCGGCATCTGCGGTGACAACCACGCCGTCTGCTCCTGCTACGCGCAGCAGATGGCCTACGGGGTGAAGCCGCCGCCGCTGGCCGAGTGGATCGTGAACCTCGGCGAGGCCGCGGAGTACATCTTCGACCACATCATCTTCCAGGACAACCTGGTGTTCGTGGACTTCTGCGAGCAGATGGTGAAGGACACGAACCCGAGCGTCTGGGCGAAGGCGGAGTCCGCGGAGGCGCGCGGCGCGAGCATCCACGGGTACCGGACGATCGGCGACATCATGCGGTCGTTCAACCCGTTCACCGGTGAGACGTACCGCGAGGCGCTCCACATGAGCCGCATCGGGCGGGAGATGATCTGCCTGATGGAGGGCCGCCACGTGCACCCGTCCACCATCTACCCGGGCGGGGTGGGCACGCAGCCCACCCCGACGCTCCTCACGGACTACCTCAGCCGGCTGCTCCGCTGCCTCGACTTCATCAAGAAGGCCGTCGCGATGAACGACGACGTCTTCGACTTCTTCTACGAGGCGATGCCCGGCTACGAGGAGGTCGGCCGCCGGCGCGTCCTGCTCGGCTGCTGGGGGGCGTTCAACAACCCCGAGCACGTCGACTACACGTACAGGAACATGGACGACTGGGGGAACGAGATGTTCGTCACCCCCGGCGTCGTGGTCGACGGCGAGCTCGTCACCACGAACCTCGTCGACATCAACCTCGGGATCCGGATCCTGCTCGGCTCCTCCTACTACGAGGACTGGACGAGCGAGGAGACGTTCGTGCCGCAGGACCCGCTCGGCAACCCGGTGGACAAGCGCCACCCGTGGAACCAGACGACGATCCCGAGGCCGCAGAAGCGCGACCTCGACGGCGGCAACTATTCCTGGGTCATGAGCCCGCGGTGGTACGACCAGCGCACGGGCGACTACCTCGCGCTGGACACGGGCGGCGGGGCGCTGGCGCGGCTGTGGGCGACGGCGCTCGCGAACAAGGTCAAGACGCCGTACGTCAACGCCACGGGCGACGGCGTGACCATCGACCTCCCGAAGACGCCGGACACGCCGGAGGCGCGGCTGGAGTGGAAGGTCCCGCGGTGGTCCAACGCGATCGAGCGCGACCGCGCGCGGATCTACTTCGTCGCCTACGCGGCGGGGATGGCGCTGCACTTCCTCGACCAGGCCTTCGCCGAGGTCCGCGCCGGCCACACGAAGGTCTTCGAGGACTTCGACGTCCCCGAGGAGGCGATCGGCTGCGGCTTCCACGAGGCGGTGCGCGGGGTGCTCTCCCACCACCTCGTCATCCGCGAGGGCAAGATCGCCAACTACCACCCGTACCCGCCGACGCCGTGGAACGGCAGCCCGACGGACTCCTACGGCACGCCCGGGCCGTACGAGGACGCGGTGATGGGGCAGCCCATCTTCGAGGAGAACGGGCAGGACGCGTTCCGGGGGATCGACGTCATGCGCGCGGTCCGGTCGTTCGACCCGTGCCTGCCGTGTGGGGTGCACATGTACCTGGGGAAGGGGAAGACGCTGCGGCAGGTGCACTCGCCGATCTTCGGCGAGCACGGGTAGGCAGCCGGTGCTGGACACGGACGCACGCGAGCGGGTCGGCCGCATCGAGGCGCTGCTCGACGCGGTCGACGCGCTGCCGGACGCCGCGGCGCGGGACACGGCGACGGAGGCGGTGCAGGCGCTCGTCGAGCTCTACGGGGAGGGGCTCGCGCGGCTCGTCGCGCTGGCCGCCGAGCACGACGACGGCCGGCTCGCGGCGGCGGTGGCGGGCGACGAGCTCGTCGCGCACCTGCTCCTGCTGCACGGGCTGCATCCAATGCCGCTCGAGGCGCGCGTGCGCCGCGCGCTCGACGAGGTGCGCCCGTACCTCGCGTCGCACGGCGGCGACGTGGAGCTGCTCGACATCGAGGAGGGCGTGGTCCGGCTGCGCATGCAGGGCAGTTGCCACGGCTGCGCGTCGTCGGCGGCGACGCTCTCGCTCGCGATCGAGGACGCGATCCACAAGGCCGCGCCGGACGTCGCGGGGGTCGAGGCCGAGGGCGCGCAGCCCGCGCCGATCCAGCTCGGGGTCCTGACGCCGCTGCCGGCCGCGCCGCCGGTCGTCCCGGGGTGGACGACGGCGGGCGGGATGGCCGAGCTGGCCGACGGGCCGCCGCGCGTGCGCGAGGTGGCGGGCGAGCCGGT
>DATMVH010000131.1:0-3530 GCA_035563395.1 Solirubrobacteraceae bacterium | reverse complement strand
CGCCGCGCTCCTGCGCACCGCGCGGCCGGCGCCCGGGCCCGACTTCAGTCCGGTCGTGCTGTCGGCGGTGCTGCTCTTCGCCGGCTCGGCGCTGGCCATCCTCACGGTGGGGCAGTTCCGGCCGGTCGAGGACGTCGCGGGCGTCCTCGCGCTCGTCACGGTGCTCGCGGGCATGGGGCGCGCCGGGCTGACCGTCACCGAGCGGCTGCGCGACAGCGAGCGTCGTGCCGTGACCGACGACCTCACGGGCCTCTCCAACCGGCGCCACCTGATCGAGCGGCTGCGCGCGGCGATCGAGAGCGCGCGCGTGCGCGATGCCGACCTGGCGCTGCTGCTCGTCGACCTCGACGGCTTCAAGGAGCTCAACGACACGCTCGGGCACCACGCCGGGGACGAGGTGCTGCGCCAGATCGGCCCGCGCCTGCGCCGCCTCATGCGCCCGGGCGACACGCTCGCCCGCCTCGGCGGCGACGAGTTCGCGATCGTGCTGTCGCCGGGGGACGAGGCGGCCGCGAGCGCCGCCGGCCTGCGCCTCCGCGCGGCCCTGGAGCAGCCCTTCGAGGTGGGCGGCATCCGCGTCCACGTCGACGCGAGCGTCGGCATCTCGCTGTTCCCCGAGCACGCCTACGACGCGCTGGGCCTGCTCCAGCGCGCGGACGTGGCGATGTACGAGGCCAAGCGCCGGCGCACGGGCCACGAGGTCTACCTCCCCGCGCGGGACCGCCACAGCCGTCACCGGCTCGAGCTCATCGGCGAGCTGCACGGCGCGCTGCGGGCGGGACAGCTCGTCCTGCACTACCAGCCGAAGGCGATGCTCGAGTCGGGCGCCGTATGCGGCGTCGAGGCGCTGGTGCGCTGGCAGCACCCCCGGCGCGGCCTGCTCGGGCCGTCGGAGTTCCTGCCGCTCGTGGAGCAGAGCGGGCTCACCCGCGCGCTCACGGCGTTCGTGCTCGACCGCGCGCTGGAGGAGATCGGCGCGCTACGCCGGGCGGGCTTCGGGTTGAGCGTGGCGGTAAACCTCGGGCCGGCGGACCTCCTCGACCTGGGGCTGCCGTCGGAGGTCGAGCGGCTGGTGGGCCACCATCGGTTCCCGCCCGGCCAGCTCGAGCTCGAGGTCTCCGAGGACGTCGTGATGGCCGACGTCGAGCGCACCGTCGACGTCCTGGTGGCGCTTCGGGCCATCGGCGTCCGCACCGCCCTCGACGACTTCGGCGCCGGGCACGCCGCGCTCGCCCATCTCGCCCAGCTCGACGTCGACGTGCTGAAGATCGACCGCTCCTTCGTCATGCGCCTGCCCGAGAACGAGCGCGACGCCGCGATCGTCCGCACCCTGGTCGACCTCGGTCGGCGCCTGGGGCTCCACGTCGTGGCCGAGGGAGTGGAGACCGCCGCGGCGTGGAGCGTGCTCGCGGAGTGGGGCTGCCAGGAGGCGCAGGGGCACCTTCTCGGGCGCCCGATGCTCGCCGACGCGCTGCTCGAATGGCTCCACGGGCTGCCGGAGCGCACGCCGCAGGGGCGCGGCGTGCAGCTGTGGGCGCCGGCGCGGCGCTGACGCCCCCGGTCGCGGTGCTAGGTTCGGCCGCCTCGTGAGACCAGGCACCACGCGCTCCTCGGGTGTGCCCGCTCCGGGGGAAGGCGGGCGTGGTCGCGCATCCTGACTACGCGCGCGAGCGCGTGCGGCAGGTGGCGGCGCGCGTCCGGGCGCTCGTGCACGCCGACGCGCGCGCGCCGGACGCCATGCGGATCGCCGGACCCGTCGGTCGCATCCCCGCGCAGGAGGCCGCCGCGCTGCCCTACCGCCCGGCGGCGCTCGGGATGGCGCTCGGCCCGCTGTGGGCGACGTGGTGGCTGGAGGTCGAGGCCACCGTGCCGCCGGCGTGGGCGGGGGAGCGGGTCGACCTCGTGCTCGTCACCAACTCCGAGGCCACCGTCCGGGCGGGCGGGCAAGTCGTGCAGGGGCTCGTGACCAGCCCGCTGTACCGGCGACCGGAGGTGCCGCTTACGCGCCGCGCCGCCGCCGGGGAGCGGCTGGCGGCCTCGGTCGAGATCGCGTGCAACGGCCTGTTCGGGTGGGCCGAGCTCCACGCGCCGCCGCACGAGCCCGCGGCGGTGCCGCCGCCCTTCGCGCTCGTGCGGTGCGAGCTCGCGCGGTTCGACGCCGAGGCCTGGGCGCTCGCCCAGGACCTGCGCGTCCTCGTGGAGCTGCTGCACGAGCCCGGCCTCGAGGGCCCGTGGGCGGGCGAGCTCGTGCGCGAGCTCGACCGCTTCTGCAACGCCTGGGACGCGGACGACCGCGCGACATGGGGCGCCGCGCGGGCCGTCCTCGTCCCGCTGCTCGAGCGCCGCAACGGCACGCGCGCGCACGAGATCGCGGCGGTCGGCCACGCCCACATCGACACGGCGTGGCTGTGGCCGCTCGAGGAGACGCGCCGCAAGTGCGTGCGCACCTTCGCCACCCAGCTGCGGCTGATGGACGACCACCCCGCGTACCGGTTCACCTGCTCGCAGGCGCAGCAGTACGCATGGGTGCGCGAGGACGAGCCGGAGCTCTGGGAGCGGATCCGCGCGCGCATCGCCGAGGGCCGCTGGCTGCCGGTCGGCGGCACGTGGGTGGAGCCGGACTGCAACCTCCCGGCCGGCGAGTCGCTCGTCCGCCAGTTCCTCCACGGCCAGCGCTTCTTCGCGCGCGAGCTCGGCGGGCGCGCGACGGTGTTCTGGAACCCCGACGTCTTCGGCTACAACGGCCAGCTCCCGCAGATCATCCGCGGCGCCGGCATGACGGGCTTCCTCACCCAGAAGCTCTCGTGGAACCGCTACACGCGCCCGGAGCACCACACGTTCCGCTGGGTCGGCATCGACGGCTCCTCGGTGCTGGCGCACTTCCCGCCGGCCGACACGTACAACGGCGACGCGACGGTCGCAGAGCTGCGCCGCTGCGCCCGCGACTTCCTCGACCACGACCGCTCGGCCCGCAGCCTGCTCCCCTTCGGGTGGGGCGACGGCGGCGGCGGCCCGACGGACGAGATGCTCGAGACGATCGCGCGCGTGGGCGACCTGCAGGGCGTGCCGCGCACGGCGATCGCGGACCCCGGCGCGTTCTTCCGCGCGCTCGACGAGGAGACGGGCGACCACGGCCCCGAGGTCGCCGGCGAGCTCTACCTCGAGTACCACCGCGGGACCTACACGAGCCAGGCGCGCACCAAGCGGGCGAGCCGCCGAGCGGAGGGCGTGCTCCACGACGCCGAGCTGCTCGCCGCGGTCGCGGACCGGCTCGGCGCGGCCGGGTGGCCGGGGGAGCCCCTCGCCCGCTGCTGGGAGACGCTCCTCACGAACCACTTCCACGACATCCTCCCCGGCTCCTCGATCGGCGAGGTGCACGCGCGCGCCGAGCGCGACCTGCTCGAGGTCGCCGCCGCCGCGGGCGCCGTGCGCGACGGGGCGCTCGCCGCGCTGCTCGGAAACGACGGCGATCCGGTGGTCGTCAACACGACGGGCACGGAGCGGCGCGAGGTCGTCGAGACGGAGGGCGG
>DATMVH010000130.1:0-5829 GCA_035563395.1 Solirubrobacteraceae bacterium | reverse complement strand
GCGAGCGCGGCGGCGGGAGAGGGATCCGGCAGCCGCACGACCTCGACGGGCGCACGGAGGCCGTCCGGCGGCCTGCCCGGCGCGCTCGTGCCGGTGTAGACGAGCACGGGCTGGTCGCGCGCGGCGAACAGCCCGGCGTCCCACGGCAGCGCGAGCGTGCGGGACAGGACGACCGCGAGCGGCGTGTCCGCCCGCCCGGCCGCGCGCCGGCGCGCGACGCGCTCCTCCGCGGCCACGAGCCGCGCGTATCCCTCCGCCCGCACGGTTCCCGCGCCGATGAGGACGGCGTCCGCCAGCGCGCGGAGCTCGCCGAGCAGCAGCGTGTCGGCCGCGGAGCCGAGCGCCCGCGAGCTGCCCGACAGCGCCGCGCGGCCGTCGGCGCTCGTCACCATGTTCACGTAGACGAACGGGCGGTCGTCCGGGGCCCGCTCGTGCGGCCGCACCTCCGCGAGGAAGGCGTGCGGCGGCCGCTCGGCGTCGTCGCGCTGGCGGGCGAACGCCGTCATGCGCGCCCGCGCGCGACGCAGCCTTCGAGATGGTCGTCCACGAGCCCGCACGCCTGCATCAGCGCGTACGCCGTCGTCGGCCCGATGAAGCGGAAGCCGCGCCGCTTGAGCTCGCGCGCCAGCGCCGTGGACTCCGGAGTGACCGCCGGCACGTCGGCGAGCGCCCGCGGTGCCGGCCGGCCGGCGGCGTCGGGGGCGAAGGACCAGATGAGGCCCGGGAGGTCGTCCACCCCGGTCGCCGCGCGCGCGTTGGCGATCGCCGCCTCGATCTTCGCCCGGTTGCGGACGATGCCCGCGTCCGCCATCAGCCGCTCGACGTCGGCCGGGCCGAAGCGCGCCACTTCGGCGATCCGGAAGTCCGCGAAGGCGCGGCGGAACGCCTCCCGCTTGCGCAGGATGGTCAGCCACGACAGCCCGGACTGGAAGCCCTCGAGGCACAGCCGCTCGAACAGCCCGTCGGCGTCGCGGACGGGGCGGCCCCACTCCTCGTCGTGGTAGGCCTCGTACTCGGGCGTCGCCGTGCCCCACGCGCAGCGCGGCCGCCCGTCGGCGCCCGGTCGCAGGTCCTCGCTCATCGCGGCGCGAGGTCGTCGGCGAAGGCCCGGACCGCCTCCGGCGCGCCCAGCGGGTCGAGGCAGAGCGTGGTGATGCCCGCGGCGGCGAAGGCGGCGAGCCGCTCGCGCATGGCGTTCGCGTCCCCGAAGAGGAAGATCTCGCGCACCAGCGCGTCCGGCACGTGATCCACGGCGAGCTTGCGATTGCCCGCGCGCCACGCCTCGACCATCGGGTCGATCGCCTCGCCCCAGCCGAGCCAGCGGAAGAACGCCTCGTAGACGGGAACGGTCGCGTAGGCGGCGAACACGAAGCGCGCCTGCGCGAGCGCCTCCTCCTCCGGGCCGGGAAGGCAGAAGAAGCGGCACACCACGTCGTGTCCAGCCGGGGGCGCGATCGTCGCCACCACGCGCTCGGCGGCGCTCAGCGGGAGGAAGTTCACGAACGTCCCGTCGGCGATCTCCCCGGCCAGGCGGAGCATCCGCTCGCGCAGCGCGGCGACGTAGACCGGCACGGGGTGCGCCGGCGGCGTCTCGAGCCGGAAGCCGCCCGGACCGCGCTCGCCCCGGAGCACCGGCCGCAGCGCCTCGACGGTCTCGCGCACGCGGGTGAGCGGCCGCGCGAACGGAATCCCGTTCCAGCGCTCGACGATCACGTCGGAGGACGAGCCGATGCCGAGCACGAAGCGCCCGCCCGACGCCTCCGCGAGCGCCGCGGCGTGCTGGGCGAGGATCGCCCGCCCGCGCGTGAAGACGCCGACGATGCCCGTCCCGAGCCGGGCGCGCTCCGTCCAGGCCGCGGCGAGCGCGACCGGGGTGAACCCGTCGAACCCGTTCGTCTCCGCGCTCCAGAAGTCGTCGAAGCCCGCCGCCTCGGCGCGGCGGACGAGCCCCTCGTGGTCGCGCAGGGGGATCCCGGGCAGCGGGATCGTCAACCCCCAGCGCGGCTCCGGCATGGCGCGCAACGCTATAGGGTCGGAGGCCATGAGCCCGCAAGCCCGCCGCGCCGAGACCCTCATCCCCGACCGCAACCTGGCGCTCGAGCTCGTGCGGGTGACGGAGGCGGCGGCGCTGTCCTGCGCCACGTGGGTCGGCATGGGGGACAAGGAGGCGGCCGATCAGGCCGCCGTCGACGGCATGCACTCGGTCCTGCACCGCATCCACATGGACGGCATCGTGGTGATCGGCGAGGGGGAGAAGGACGAGGCGCCGATGCTCCACAACGGCGAGCGCGTCGGCGACGGCACGCCGCCGGAGGTCGACGTCGCCGTCGACCCGCTCGAGGGCACGCGGCTGTGCGCCGAGGGCCGCCCGAACGCCATCGCGGTGATCGCGCTGGCCGAGCGCGGGACGATGTTCGACCCCGGCCCGTTCGTGTACATGGAGAAGATGGCGGCCGGCGAGCAGCTGGCCGACCTGCTCGACCTCGACCGCCCGCTCGGGGAGACCGTGGAGCGCATCGCCGAGCGCAAGGGCACCGACGCGAGCGACGTCATGGCCGTCGTGCTCGACCGCCCGCGCCACGAAGAGGGCATCGAGGCGATCCGCAAGGCCGGGGGCCGCGTGCGCCTCATCACGGACGGCGACGTCGCCGGCTCGCTGCTCGCCGTCACCGAGGACCGGCCGGTCGACTTCCTGTGGGGCATCGGCGGCACGCCGGAGGGCGTGATCAGCGCGGCGGCCATCAAGTGCATCGGCGGCGCGCTGATCGGCCGCCCCTGGGCGCGCGACGACCGAGAGCGCGACGCGGCACGGGAGGCCGGCCTCGACGCGACCAAGGTGCTCACCCAGGACGACCTCGTCACCGGCCAGAACGTGTTCTTCTCCGCCACCGGCGTGACGGACGGCGACGTCCTGGAGGGCGTCCACTACCACGGCGACCGCGGTGCGACGACGGAGTCGCTCGTGATGCGCTCGCGCTCCGGCACGGTGCGCCGGATCACCTCGCGGCACGACCGCCGCAAGCTGCGCGCCCTCATGGGCGAGTCCGTCTGATCAGCGGCGCCGCAGCGCCAGCACGATCGCGACCGCGACGCAGGCGACGAGCGCGCCGACGACCGCCCACGGCGTGTCGCCGACGTTGACCGGGCGCGCGCCGGCGGTGGGCTGCGGCGCGGCGCCGTTGCCGCGCCCCGGCTCGGCGAAGCGCCCCACGGCCGACTCCTCGAGGTCGCGGCGGGCGAGCGAGCGCAGGAACCCGTGCGTCACCAGCACGTGGATGCGCGACTGGGTGTTGGCGTAGAACCAGCGCGCGATGCGAAAGGCGATCGCGGGATAGAACGACGCGATCTCCACCTCGACGTGCACCCTCGCCTGCCCGGGGGCGTCGGCTTCGCAGCGGCGGACGTCGATCTCGAGGTAGCCGTCCGCGTCGTGGCCCTCCTGCGCCACGAGCAGCCCGTCGCGGATGCGCCATCGGACGATCCCGCGGTCGGGCTCGACGGCGTAGTCGGGCGGGTGGAAGCGCAGCAGGACGAACGGCCGCGCGAGCAGCACGACGACGCGCTCCGTCGGCGTGTAGACGACGCGGAAGAGGCCGAGCGACACGCGCGAGAGGTACTTCCAGTACGTGCGGGCCAGGCGCTCGAGGTTCATCGGCGTCCACAGCGCCTCGAGATCCTCCGCCGTCATCGTCAGGTCCGCGGCCTGGATGGAGCGGACGGCGCCGCGCGCGTCGAAGACCGTGTGCTCCTCCGGATCGCGGATCACCGCGGCGATCCGGCGGACGTTGGCCGCGTTCGGCCGCCTCACGCGAGCGCGGCCCGCACCGCGTCCTCGAACCCCAGCGGCCGGTCGTTGACGCCGGCGGGCGGCGCCGTTCCCACCACCATCTCCGCCTTCAGCCCGTCGACGAGCGGCCGGACGAGCCCCGCCTCGACGGGCGTCACGAGCGCGACCCAGTACGACGACAGCTGCGGCGTGAGCACGGGCACCTTGACGATCACCGGCCGGCGGCGGCCGAGCACCGCCGCGGTGCGGATGATCATGTCACGATACGTGAGCACGTCGGCCCCGCCGAGCTCGACCTCGGCGGGCGCGCCGGCGACCTCGGCGAGGTCCGCGAGCGCGCGCACGACGTCGCCGGTCGCGATCGGCTGCGTGCGCGTGTCGAGCCACCGCGGCGTCACCATGACCGGGAGCCGGCGGGTGAGGTGGTGGAGCATCTCGAACGACGCGCTGCCCGCGCCGATGATCATGGCGGCGCGCACGTGGACGAGCTCGGGCACGCGCTCGCGCAGCAGCCGGGCGACCTCGTGGCGCGAGCGCAGGTGCTCCGACGCGTCGTCCTCCACCGGCCCGAGGCCGCCGAGGTAGACGACGCGCTCGGTGCCGCAGTCCCGCGCCGCCTCGCCGAAGTTCACCGCCGCCTCGCGGTCCCGGCGCGCGAACTCGTCCGCCGGCCCGGAGCCGCGGCCCATGGAGTGGATGAGGTAGTAGGCGGTGCGGCAGCCGTCGAGGGCGTCGCGCAGGCCGTCGCCCGAGACCGCGTCGCCGCGATGGACCTCGACCTCCGCGGGCAGGCGGCCGGGCGCGGGCCGCCGCGCGAGCGCGCGCACCCGGCGGCCGCGCCGGAGCAGCTCGGCGAGCAGATGGGAGCCCACGTAGCCGGAGGCGCCGGTGAGCAGGATCGGATCAGGTTCGCGTGGTTCGCGTGCGGAGGAGGTCATCTGCGCCGGATACGGACGGCCGCCGGGCGGGGATTCGATCCGGCGTGCGCGCGGTGCCGTATCCCGCGGTGGAATCCCCGGCATCAACAGCGTGTTCAAGGTATCGTGATCAAGCCGTGAAAGGCCTCGCCATCAAGGAGGTCGCGACGCGCACGGGTCTCGCCGCCGGGACGATCCGGATGTGGGAGCAGCGCTACGGCGTGCCCGTCCCGGCGCGGACGCCCGCCGGTTATCGCCTCTACAGCGACGCGGACGTCGAGATGCTGCGGCGCGCGGTCACGTTCCGGGACCGCGGGCTCTCCGTGCCCGCCGCGCTCGAGCGGGCGCGGAGCTTCGGCACGCCCACGGACCGCGCGTCGATCTTCGGAGCCGTCGCCACCGCGGTCGACCCGCTCCGGCCGCAGGTGCTGCGCAAGCGGACGCTGATCGCGATCTCGCACGCGATCGAGGACGAGACGCTCGCGCGCGCCGCCGGGCCGGTCGTGATCGCCGCGTTCCAGACGGAGCGTAACTACCGCGCGGTGCAGCACCGCTACGAACGGATCGCGGCGAACGCCGAGGCGGCCGTGGTGTTCGCGGACTTCGCGGAGCCGCGCCTCGTCGAGGGCGCGCCGGCCGAGGTCCCGATCGAGCGTGACGACGCCCTCGGGAACGAGTGGGCGGTGGTGATCGACGCGCCGGGCTACGCGGCCTGCCTGCTCGCGTGGGAGAAGCCCCGCCGGCGCGACGGCACGGTCGCGGACGGCGACCGCCGCTTCGAGTCCGTGTGGACGATCGACCCGCGCGTCGTCCGGCGCGCCGCCCTGGTCAGCTGCGCGCTGGCGGCGCGGCGGTGCCCGGCGCTCGCCGAGAGCGTGGAGGGGCTGCTGGCGGAGCGGCCGCTCGCGGCCGAGGCGCCCGCGCCCGGCCTGACCGCCCTGACGAACCGCATCGTCGCCTACATGGAGGACTGACGGGCGCGCGGGGCGCGGCGGTCAGCGCCGCCGCGTCGCGCGCCTGACGAACTCCGTCCACGCGGAGATGCCGATCCGCGCGAGCTCGCCGCCGGCGCGGATCATGCTCACCGCCATGTCCGTCGCGGCCTGGCGCGGCTCCTCCCCCGGG
>DATMVH010000129.1:0-2270 GCA_035563395.1 Solirubrobacteraceae bacterium | reverse complement strand
CCGCTGCCCACGGTCGTCCGCGTGGCGCCGCTCGGCAGCGGCGGCCTGACGGCCTGTTCCGTCCTCGCCCTCGGCGACGCGGAGCTGAGCCGCCTCGCGTTCACGGACCCCGCCACCGGCCTCGCCAACCGCCGCGCGCTGGACCGCGACCTCGAGGCGGCGGTCTCGCGCGCCGACCGCAACGGCTGCAGCGTCGCCGTGCTCTACGTGGACCTCGACCGGTTCAAGGCGGTCAACGACGAGTTCGGCCACCACGCCGGCGACCGGGTGCTGCGGGAGGTCGCGAGCCGGCTGCGCGTGGCCGTCCGCGGCCACGATCTCGTCGCCCGCGTCGGCGGCGACGAGTTCATCGTCGCGCTGACGGATATCCAGGCGCCGGCGCGCGAGCGGGCGATGGCGGTCGCGCAGCACCTCGAGGCCGCGCTCGCGGCGCCGGTGGACGACCGGATCGGCTCCGTCGGCGCGAGCATCGGCGTGGCGTTGCATCCCGACGACGCCGCGAGCTCCGAGGAGCTGCTCGTCTCCGCCGACGAGGCGATGTACCGGCGCAAGCGGATGGGGCGGCCGCGAGCGGGCCCGGCGGGGCGCGCCTCGGTGCTGGAGCGGGCGCGCGAGGCGCAGCTCGTCGCCGCCGGCCTGCGCGACACGATGCGCGGGCTCCGCGAGACGACCGTCGCGCTGCACTCCAGCCTCCGGGAAGCCTCGGACCAGCGTCAGCGCGGGACGCGCTGACGCGCATCCGCCCGCGCGCCGGGCGAGCCGGAATACGCGGGCGCGTCCGGGCGTCAACGAGCCGATGGCATCGAGCGAATCGGAGGACGGACGGATGCGCACACCCGGGTCGGCGCCCCCCGCGGGCGCGAAGGCGGACCGCACGCGCTGGTACGCGCTCGCGCTCGTCGTGGTCGCCCAGTTCATGGTCGTCCTCGACGTGGCGATCGTGAACGTCGCGCTGCCCTCGATCCAGTCGGACCTCGGCTTCTCGCCGGAGGACCTCCAGTGGGTCATCACGGCCTACACGATCATGTTCGGCGGCGTGCTGCTGCTCGGCGGGCGGCTCGCGGACCTGCTGGGGCGCCGCCGCCTGTTCGTCGCGGGCGTCGTGCTGTTCACGGTCAGCTCGCTGCTGGACGGGCTCGCGTGGTCGGCGGAATCGCTCGTGGCCTTCCGCGCGCTGCAGGGCCTCGGCGCCGCGCTCCTCTCGCCCGCGGCGCTGTCCATCCTCATGACGCTGTTCCGCGAGGGCCACGAGCGCAACGTCGCGCTCGGGATCTGGGGCGCCGCGTCCGGCAGCGGCGGCGCGGCCGGCGTCCTCCTCGGCGGCGCGCTCACCAGCGCGCTCAGCTGGTCCTGGATCTTCTTCGTCAACGTGCCGGTCGGCATCGCGGTGCTCGCGCTCGTGCCGCGGCTGCTGTCCGAGAGCCGCGCGGAGCTCCACCACCGGCACTTCGACGTCGCCGGCGCGGTGTCGATCACCGCGGGGCTGATGCTGCTCGTCTACGCCATCACCCGCGCCGCCCAGCACGGGTGGGGCACCCCGGGGACGCTCGCGCTGCTCGGCGGCTCGGCGGCGCTCATGGCCGCGTTCGTGGCCATCGAATGGCGCTCGGCCGCGCCGCTGCTGCCGCTGCGGATCTTCCGCCTGCGCACGCTGACGGCCTCGAACGTGGCCGGCGTCCTGACCGGCGGGGCGATCTTCGCCCAGTTCTTCCTCCTCACGCTGTACATGCAGGAGGTGCTCGGCTACTCGGCGATCACCACGGGCGTCGCCTACATCGGGCTGACGCTGTCGATCATCGTCTTCTCGGCCGTCGCGCAGGCGCTCGTGACCCGGCTGGGCATGCGACGGGTCCTTCCCGTGGGGCTCGGGCTGCTGACGCTGGCGCTCGTCGCCTTCATGCGGCTGCCCGTCGACGGGTCCTACTTCACCGACCTCTTCCCGGCGTTCATGGTCTGCGGCGTCGGGCTGGCGCTCGCGTTCGTGCCGATGTCGATCGGCGCCCTCACCGGGGTCCGCGAGACCGAGGCCGGCGTCGCCTCCGGCCTGATCAACACGAGCCAGCAGATCGGCGGGGCGATCGGCGTCGCCGTGGTGACGACGATCGCCACCACGGCGACGGCCGACTACATCGCCGCGCATCCCGGCACCACCGCGGCGAACGGGGCGGCGCTGACGCACGGCTTCCACGCGGCCTTCTACGTCCTCGCGGGCGTGGCCGCCGTGGGCGCGGTGCTCGCCGCGGTGATGCTCGAGTCGCGTCCCAAGGGCG
>DATMVH010000128.1:0-3132 GCA_035563395.1 Solirubrobacteraceae bacterium | reverse complement strand
GTCGCGGCGGCCCCGCGGCGCGGATCCGCCGCGTCCAGCAGCGCGACGAGCTGGCGCAGCGCGGCGCGATGGACGTCGCGCAGCTGGCGGTGGAGGTGCTGCGCGTGCAGCGCCGCCCCGGCGTGGTCGCCGAGCGCCACGAGGACGTCGTCGTCGAGATCGCTGAAGCCGCCGGGCCGGTTGCCGCAGATCACGACGCCCTGGAAGCGCGAGTGGAGATAGAGCGGGATGGCGACGAGGCAGCGCAGCTCGCTCCCGGCGGGCGGATCGTCCTCCCGCACCGTCGTGTCGCGCTCCAGCACCTCGCGGGCGAAGCGCTGCGCGACCGGGTCGTGCTCGGGGTCGCGCTCGAAGTTGTGCGCGCAGGCGAGGTCGAGGTCGCCGTCCCGGTCGACGTCGGTGCGCGAGAGCAGCAGGCCCTTCTCCGCGCCGACGAGCTGCATCGCCGTGCGCAGCACCAGGTCGCGGACGTCCTCGCCGCCGCCGAGCGTCGCCCCCCGTTGCTGGAGGAGGTGGAGCTGGTCGCCGAGCTCGCGGTTCCAGCGGCGCTCGGCCGCGACCACCGCCCGGAGCCGCCGCGTGGTCCGCTCCGCCAGCGTCGAGCGCAGGCGCCAGCCGGCCAGCGCCGTGAGCACGGACGCCGCGAGCCCGCGACCCGACTTGTCCTCACCCATCCGCCCGCAGCCTACCTGGTGGAAGGAGCGGCCTAGGATGTGTGGGCCCCGGCGCCGTGGCGGAGTGGCTACGCAGCGG
The DNA here is from genome assembly GCA_035563395.1 of Solirubrobacteraceae bacterium. Taxonomy (GTDB): domain Bacteria; phylum Actinomycetota; class Thermoleophilia; order Solirubrobacterales; family Solirubrobacteraceae; genus DASQMT01. The sequence goes on along the minus strand of DATMVH010000128.1, from coordinate 2,379 downwards.
CCTGCAAAGCCGTGTACACCGGTTCGATTCCGGTCGGCGCCTTCCGGACATCTCGCGCGTCAGTACCGATCGGCTCGAACGAACGTCGAATCCCGTTTCGCCGCGGGCCGCTTCCCGGAACCACGGGGCAAACGGAACCTGTGCTGCAAGGAGGCACTCACATGGCTGACGTCGGACCCCCGCTCGGGCTCATCGCGATCGGGCTCGTTCTCTGGCTCGCGGTGAACGCGACGGTCGCGGGCATCTCGATCCAGACCGTCGGGATCATCTTGTTCCTCGCGGGCGTCGTCTGGCTCGTGATCGAGCTGGTGCAGGCGCGGTCGGTCACACGGCCCCGTGGCAGGACGGTCGTGCGCGACGAGCCGGTCGCGCACGAGCGGGACGTCTACTGAGTGGTCCCGGCGCGGGGCCGGAGTCACGATCCACGGCTCCGGCCCGCACCGGCCTGCGGTGCGATGCTCACCCGCGCTCGAGCGCGGAGGGGGCGGCGACGCCCGGGACCTCCTCGGGGCGCTGGCGCACGACCTGCGCCGCCGCGTACGCCTCGTCCTCGTCCAGCGTCTCGTCGCCCAGGAGCGCCTCCGTCAGCGCTTCCAGGCGCCAGCGGTGCTCCGTGAGCAGCCGGTGCACCGCCGCGTGCGCCTCCGAGACGATCCGGTGCACCTCCTCGTCGACGAGCCGCTGGGTGATGTCGGACGTCGGTGCGGCGCCCGGCAGCAGCGGTCCGCTGCCGTCGCGCGGCAGCACGGCCACGGGCCCGATCGCGTCGCTCATCCCCCACCGCCCGACCATCCCGCGGGCGATCTCGGTGAGCTGCTGGATGTCGGACTCGGCGCCCGTGGTGATGGTGCCGTAGACCACCTCCTCGGCCACGCGGCCGCCGAGCGCGACCTTGATCCTGGCCACCAGCCACGCTTCCTCGTAGTTCGGGCGGTCGAGGTCGGGCGCCGCGAAGGTGACGCCGAGCGCCTGCCCGCGCGGGATGATCGAGACCTTCCGGACCGGATCGGCGTCCGGCGTGAGCATCCCCACGAGCGCGTGGCCCGCCTCGTGGTAGGCGACCCGGCGGCGGTCGGCCTCCGAGAGCATCGTGCCGCGCGGCGCGCCGAGCACGATCTTCTCCAGCGCGTCGGTGAAGTCGGCCATCGTCACGCGCTCGTGGTTGCGCCGCGCCGCGGTCAGCGCCGCCTCGTTGGCGAGGTTGGCGAGGTCGGCGCCGACCATCCCGGGCGTCGTCGCGGCGAGCCGGTCCAGGTCGACGTCGCCGGCCAGCGGCAGCGAGCGCGTGTGGACGCGGAGGATCTGCGCGCGGCCGTTCTTGTCCGGGGCCGTCACCGCGACGCGGCGGTCGAAGCGGCCCGGCCGCAGCAGCGCCGGGTCGAGGATCTCCGGGCGGTTCGTCGCCCCGAGCACGATCACGGCGATGTTCGACTCGAACCCGTCCATCTCCGTGAGGATCTGGTTCAGCGTCTGCTCGCGCTCGTCGTTGCCGCCGAGATTCGCCGACTGCGAGCGCGAGCGCCCGATCGCGTCGAGCTCGTCGATGAAGACGATGGCCGGCGCCGCCTCCTTGGCCTGCCGGAAGAGATCGCGCACGCGCGAGGCGCCGATGCCGACGATGGCCTCGACGAACTCCGACGCGGAGCTGGCGAAGAACGGGACGCCGGCCTGCCCGGCGACGGCGCGGGCGAGCAGCGTCTTGCCCGTGCCCGGCTGGCCGGAGAGCAGGACGCCGCGCGGGATCCTGCCGCCGAGCCTCTGGTAGCGCTCGGGGTTCTGGAGGAAGTCGACGATCTCCGTGAGCTCGGCCTTCGCCTCGTCGATGCCGGCCACGTCGGCGAAGGTCACCTTCTGCTCGCCCCCCTCGACCCGCCGCGCGCGCGAGCGGCCGAACGATCCGAGGGCGCCGAGCCCGCCCCCGGCGCCCGCGGTCCGGCGCGCGAGGAACACGAACAGCGCTATCAGCAGCAGCACCGGGCCGAAGCCGAGCAGCAGGCTGGCCAGGAGGCCGCGGCCCTGGTTGATCGGCTCGGCCTCGATGACGACGTCGTTGTCCTCGAGCTGCGCGGACAGCTCGTCGGCGTTGGCGAAGAGCGGGATCTCGGTCTCGAACGTGCGGCTCGTGCGCTGGTTGTCGCCCGAGGTCGGATACGTCACTTCCTTCTTGAACCGTCCCTCGACCGTCGAACCCGTCGCGGAGATGCGCTCGACGTTGCCGTCGTCCACCTGCTCGAGGAAGGTCGGGCTGTAGGGCACGCGCACCGGCTCCTCGCGCCCGGGCGCGAACAGCGCGACGGTGATGTAGTTCAGCGCCAGCAGCACGAGGACGATGGCGAGGAAGCGCATGCGCGCGGTGCGCAGCGCCGGCCGGCCGCCGTC
>DATMVH010000127.1:0-12399 GCA_035563395.1 Solirubrobacteraceae bacterium | reverse complement strand
CCCGATGCCGACCGTCCTGCGCTCGATTCTGCGCTCACATTGGGGCGCGGGGCGCGTCGGTCCCGTCGTGCCGGGCGTGCAGGTCCTGCGGGCCGACGCCGTGACGATCCGGCGCAACGGGCATCGCGCCTGGGAACCGCTAGGGCTGCCGCTGCTCAGCCCGCATGAGGCACGGCACACGTATGCGTCGTGGCTGCTTGCGAGCGGACACACGCTGGTCGAGATTCGCGACCTGCTGGGACATGCGAACACGCGCGTCACGGCCGACTATCTGCACGCGCTGCCGGACCCGCGCGATTCGCGCCTGGATCGGCTCGATGCGTTCCTGGGCGCGTGACAGGGCGGTGCGAATCTATTCCACCGCCTACTCCACGGCAGTCGGCGACCCGACTACAACCGCGGCCTAGAGCCAACGGCGCCGTCATCGAGGCGGATCACGCGCTTGTAGTGCACGGCCGCGAAGGGTACGCCGCGCCGCCCGCGCGGCTGGTAGTCCGCCCGGATCCGCGCTTGGGCCGCGCCGTCGGTAAGCGCACGCGGACCCGGTCGGACGCGCTCCACTACGCTGGCGCGTTCCGACGCGCCGGCGAGCACGCCCGACGCTATGCCGCTGCGACCGCCGTGGGCCGGGCGGCGTCGCGCATCGGACCGCAGCGCGAACGCGCCCGTCTCCGAGCAGCCATGCCGCGCGCGTCCTCCCTCGCCGGGCGAGTCCGCGATCGGACGGCATCATCCGGAGGTCAGCCTGCGCCGTCGAGCGCCGCTTGGCCGTCGGCGACGGTGAAGCGACCCTCGTAGAGCGCCTTGCCGACCACCACGCCGGCGAGGTTGACCTGGCGCAGCCGGCGCAGCGCCCGCAGGTGCTCGAGGTCGCCGATCCCGCCGGCGTAGGCGAAGCGGCCGCGGACGGTGGCGGCGACGTCGCGCACGGCGTCGAGGTCCGGTCCAGCGAGCGCGCCGTCGCGGTCCGCGTCCGTGTAGATGAACGAGTGCACGCCCCGGCCGCGGAGCCGGGTGAACGCCTCGGAGGCCGGCATGTCGGTCACCTGCGTCCAGCCCGACGTCGCGATGCGGCCGCCGCGGACGTCGACCGAGACGACGACGCGCGCACCGTAGGCGGCGACGATGTCGTCCAGGAAGTCGACGTCGCGCAGCGCCGCCGTGCCGACGATCACGCGCTCGGCTCCCGCCGCCAGCGCCGCGCGGACGTCCTCGACCGTGCGCAGCCCGCCGCCGTACTGCACGGGCACCCCGGTGCCCTCGACGATGCGGCGCAGGTGCTCGAGCGAGCGCGGCTCACCCGCCCGCGCACCGTCGAGGTCGACGACGTGGAGATACCGCGCGCCGGCGTCCACCCACGACCGGGCGGCTTCGAGCGGGTCGTCGTGGTAGACGGTCTCGTCCTCGAAGCGGCCGTGCGTCAGCCGCACGGCGCGCCCGTCGCGGATGTCGACGGCGGGATAGAGGATCAAGCCGCCACCCGCGCGCACACGCGCGTGAAGTTGCGCAGCAGCGCGAGGCCGTTGCGGGAGGACTTCTCGGGGTGGAACTGCGCGCCCATGATCGTGCCTCGCTCGGCAATCGAGACGAACCGCTCGCCGTAGTCGCCGCGGCCGACGACGTCGGTCGCGTCGTCGGGCCGCGCGGCGTAGGAGTGCACGTGATAGAAGCTCGCCGACGCGCCGAAGCCCTCCGTCAGCGCGGAGGGCCGCTCGAGCGTCACCTCGTTCCACCCGATGTGCGGCACCTTCGGCGCGCGGAGCCGCGTGACCGTGCCCGCCAGCAGGCCGATCCCGGCGACGTCCTCGTGCTCCTCCGAGCGCGTGTACAGGAGCTGAAAGCCGAGGCAGATGCCGAGCACCGGCGCGCCCGCGACGGCCTGCTCGCGCACCACCTCGTCGAGCCCCAGCTCGCGCAGCCTCGCCATCGCCGGCGGGAAGGCGCCGACTCCGGGCACGACGATCCCGTCCGCGGCGCGGATGTCCCGATGGTCGCTCGTGAGGCGCGCGGAGGCGCCGACGTGCTCGAACGCCTTCTCGACGCTGCGGCGGTTGCCCATGCCGTAGTCGACCAGCGCGATCACGTCAGCGTTCCTTTCGTCGAGGGCACGCCCGGCTCGTCCGGATCGAGCGCGACGGCCTGGCGCAGCGCGCGCGCGAAGGCCTTGAAGGACGCCTCGATCATGTGGTGGGCGTTGGTGCCGGCCTGCAGCTCGAGGTGCAGGGTGAGGCGCGCAGCGCCCGCCACCGCGCGGAAGAACTCCTCCGCGGCCTCGTGCTCGAAGCCGGCGATGTCGCCCGGCGGGAGCGCCAGGCCGGTCACGGCGCAGTAGGGGCGCCCGGAGACGTCGACCGCGCACGCCGCGCGGGCCTCGTCCATGGGCACGACCGCAAACCCGTAGCGGGTGATGCCCGCGCGGTCGCCGAGCGCGCGGTCGAGCGCCTGCCCGAGCACGATGCCGGTGTCCTCGACGGTATGGTGCGCGCCCGTCTCGAGGTCCCCGGTCACGTGCGCGGACACCCGCAGCCGGCCGTGGCGCGCGAGCAGGTCGAGCATGTGGTCGAAGAACCCGATCCCGGTCTCGATCCGCGACGGCGCCGCCTCGCCGAGCGCGAGCTCGACGTCCACGGCGGTCTCCCCCGTGCGGCGGCTGACGGCGGCGGTGCGGCTCATCGGCGCGGATTGTCGCGGATGCGCGCCCGCATGGACTCGGCGTGGACGGCGAAGCCCTCGGCCTCGGCGATCGGCACCCCCGCCGCAGCGAGCGCCGCCGCGGCCGGCCCGACGCGGACCTCGGCCATGCGGCGCCGGAAGTGGCCGGCCGACAGGCCGGAGGCGAAGCGCGCAGCCCCGTCGGTGGGGAGGGTGTGGTTCGAACCCGCGACGTAGTCGCCGAACGCGGTGCCGGTCTCCGCGCCGACGAACAGGCAGCCGGCGCGCGTGACGCGCGGCGCGAGCTGCTCCGCCGCGACGCCGGCGAGCTGGAGGTGCTCCGGGGCGAGCGCCTCGGCGAAGGCGAGCGCCGCCTCCGGGCCGTCGGCGGCGACGAGCACCTTGGGCCCGGCGGCCACCGTCGGGTGCTCCGCGCCGAGCTCCCGCTCGATCGCCGCGAGGAGCGCCTCGTCGTCGCTGACCGCCACGACGAGCGAGTCGTTGCCGTGCTCCGCCTGGGCGAGGAGGTCGACTGCGACCAGCCGCGGGTCGGCGCCGTCCGTCGCGATCACCACGAGGTCGCTCGGGCCGGCGAAGCCGTCGATGCCGACGCGGTCCGACACCTGCCGCTTGGCCTCCTGCACGTAGAGGTTCCCCGGCCCCACGATCACGTCCACGGGGACGACCGTCTCCGTCCCGTGCGCGAGCGCCGCGATCGCCTGCGCGCCGCCCATGCGGTACACCTCGTCCACCTCGCACAGCGCGCACGCCGCGAGGATGATCGGTGGCCCCGGGGTCGCGACGGCGATCGCGCCGACGCCCGCCGCGCGGGCCGTCTCCACGCCCATGACGACCGACGAGGGGTACGGCGCGCGCCCGCCCGGCGCGTAGACCGCCGCGCGGCGGACGGGGATCTCGCGCAGCCGCACGCGCTGGCCCTCGGGAAGCTCGACGTCGACGTCGTCGCGGACCCCCGCCGCGGCGACGCGCCCGACGTTCGCGCGCGCGACCTCGAGGCCCGCGCGCACCGCCGGGTCGAGGCCGTCCACCGCCGCCCGGAGGCCCTCCTCCGGCACGCGGAGCGGCGCGTCGCCCCCGCCGAAGCGGCGCTCCAGCCCGAGCAGCGCGGCGTCGCCGCCGTCGCGCACCGCGGCGACGATCTCCGCCACGGCGCCCGCCACCGACCCGCCGGCCGGCACGAGCGCGCGCACCCGCGCGGCCGCCGCGGCGGCGTCCGCGACCGTGATCCGCAGCCGCTCCGTCACCCCGTCGCCACCCGGATCCGCGCCACGACGTCGTCGATCTCCGTCGCGCGCAGCTTGTGGGCCACCGGGTTCGCGATCAGCCGCGCCGTCGACGCCATGATCTCCTCCCGCACCACCAGGCCGTTCTCGCGCAGCGTGGTCCCCGTCGCCGTCAGGTCGACGATCCCCTCCACGAGCCCGGTGAGCGGCGCGAGCTCGACCGACCCCTTGACCTCCACGATCTCCGCCTGGCGGCCCGTGCGGTCGAAGTGCCGGCCGGCGATCTTGGGGTACTTCGTGGCCACGCGCATGACCCCGAGCCGCCGCAGCGCCTCCGCCGCCCGGTCGTTCCCCGCCGTGGTCGCGAAGACCATCACGCACGGGCCGTAGCGGAGGTCGAGCAGCTCGTAGACCGCCCGTTCGCTCTGCTCCGCGAGGACGTCCTTGCCGGTGATCCCGAGGTCGGCGGCGCCGGCCTCCACGTAGGTCGGGACGTCGGAGGGGCGCATGGTGACGAGCCGGACCTCCTCGAACAGGAGCTTGCGGTCGTTGGCGCGGACCTCGGCGGTGTCCACGCCGAGGAGGTCGAGCAGGTCCAGCGTCTCGCGGAAGAGCGCCCCGCGCGGGACTGCGAGCGTGAGGCCGTTCAAGCCCATGGCGTACCCGTGCCGGGCGGCGCCGGCGCCTCGAGCAGCGTCTCGCCGCGGCCGCGCTCTCCCACGAGCGCGATGTGGAGCCGCTCGACGTTGAGCGCCCACCCGACGGCCGGCAGGTCGCGGCCGAAGCGGCCGAGCAGGTCGTCGTAGCGCCCGCCGCCGCCGAGCGGCGCGCCCAGCGCGGCGTCGTAGACCTCGAAGACGGCGCCCGTGTAGTAGCCGAGCGAACGTGCCAGCCCGAGGTCGAAGATGACCCGGCCGGCCACGCCGGGCGCAAGCCGCTCGACCACGGCGCGCAGCGGGTCGGCTGCCGGCCCGACGCTGTCGAGCACCTCCGCGCCGCCGCGCCGCTGCGGGACGCCCGTGAGCGCGGCCGTCGCCTCCGCGCCGAGCCGCAGGCCCCCGACCTCGCGCTCCAGCCCCACGAAATCGCGCGTGACGAGCTCGTGCAGGATCTGGCGCCGCGCGCCCTCCGGCACCGCGTGCGCGGTCAGCAGAGCCGGGTAGAGCGACGCGTCCCCGAGCCCGATGCGGTAGCTCTCCAGTCCGGCCGCGTCGAGCGCCGCGCACAGCACCGTGATGGCCTCCGCCGTGCCGTCGGGCGCCGGAACGCCGACGAGCTCGATCCCGGCCTGCAGCATCTCGCGATCCTGCCCGCGCTGCGGGCGCACGGACCGGTACGCGTGCGCGACGTAGCAGAAGCGCAGCGGCATGGCCGCGTGTGCGTAGCGCGTGGACACGACGCGCGCGATCGGGATCGTCATGTCCGACCGCAGCACGAGCACGTTGCCCTGCTCGTCGAACAGCTTGTACGCGGGATCGGCCGCGGCCGGGTCGCCGCGGGTGAGCACCTGCTCGTACTCCAGCGCGGGCGTGTGGACCTCCCCGTAGCCGTGCACGTCGAAGACGCCGCGGAGCGTCTCCGTCACCGCGTGCAGCTCGCGCATCTCGTCCGGCAGGACGTCGCGCGTGCCGCTGGGCGTCGGGTGGATCGTCACCCGGATGAAACTACGCGACCTGCCGCTCGATGCGCGCGCCGAGCGACTGCAGCCGCTCGTCGATCCGCTCGTAGCCGCGGTCGATCTGCCGGATGTTGCCGATCTCCGAGACCCCGTCGGCGCACAGCGCCGCGATCAGCATGGCCATGCCCGCGCGGATGTCGGGCGACTCGAGCCGCTGCCCGCGCAGCTGCGCAGGACCCGAGATGACCGCGCGATGGGGGTCGCAGAGGATGATGTTCGCCCCCATGAGGACCAGCTTGTCCGTGAAGACCAGCCGGTTCTCGAACATCTTCTCGAAGATCAGGACCGTTCCGTCGGACTGGGTGGCGAGCGCGAGCGCGATCGAGGTGAGGTCGGCGGGAAACGCCGGCCACGGCCCGTCCTCGACCTTGACCTGGTAGCCGCCCGCGTCGCGCGCCATCACGAGCTTCTGGTCGCCCGGCACGACCACGTCCTCGCCGTCGAGCTCCGAGTGCAGCCCGAGGCGGCGGAACACGAGCCGGATCATCCGGAGGTCGTCGGGAACGCAGTCCCTGATCCGCAGCTCGCCGCCGGTCACGCCCGCGAGCGCCATGAACGAGGCGATCTCGATGTGGTCGGGCGAGACCTCGTGCCGGCAGCCGCCGAGCTGCGGCAGGCCGTGGACCTGCATCACGTTGGAGCCGACGCCCTCTATCGCAGCGCCCATGCGGATCAGCATGCGGGCGAGGTCCTGCACATGGGGCTCGGACGCGGCGTTGCGGATCACCGTCGTGCCGGGCGTGAGCGCCGCGGCCATCAGCGCGTTCTCCGTGCCCATGACGGACGGCTCGTCCATGAAGAAGTCGCACGCCTGCAGCCCGCCGTCGGGGGCGGTGAGGCGGATGTCGCCGCTGTGCTCGACGGTCGCGCCGAGCGCCCGGAAGGCGTCGAGATGCGGGTCGAGCCGCCGGCGCCCGATCACGTCGCCGCCCGGCGGGGGCAGCAGCGCGTGGCCGAAGCGGGCGAGCAGCGGGCCCGCGACGAGGAACGACGCCCGGATCCGCTCGGCGAGCGTGGGATCGACGTCGGTCTTGTGCACGCCCTCCGCGCACAGGGCCACGGTGCCGTCGCCGTCGAGCCGCTCGACGGTGACGCCGAGGTCCTCGAGCAGCACGAGCATGGCGTCCGCGTCGCGGATGCGCGGCACGTTGTGCAGCACCACCTGCTCGTCCGTGAGCAGGCACGCGGCGAGGAGCGGCAGCGCCGCGTTCTTGTTGCCGGCGGGAACGACCGTGCCTGACAGCGGCACGCCGCCTTCGATGACGAACTTCTCCATGAGCGGTGGCAGGGGAGCCGGCGGGGTCGGATCCGAGGCGTCCGGCCGGCCCAAGCGCTGGGCTAGGGTAACAGCCATGTCGCAGGCACTTTCGCGCCCGGAAGCCTGGTCCCTCTTCTGCGAGTGGACCGAGTCCGCGTCCTTGCGCAAGCACGTCCTGGCCGTCGAGGCGGCCATGCGCGCCTACGCCCGCCGCTACGGCGAGGACGAGGAGCTGTGGGGCATCACCGGGCTGCTCCACGACCTCGACTACGAGCGCCATCCGGACCTCGAGACCGGCCATCCCCGCGTCGCCCTGCGCGAGCTCGAGGCCCGCGGCTACCCGCCGGAGCTCGTCCGCGCCGTCGCCTCGCACGCCGACTTCCTCGGTGTCTCGCGCGACTCGCGGATGGAGAAGGCCCTGTACGCCGTCGACGAGCTGAGCGGCTTCCTGATGGCCTGCGCGTACGTGCGCCCGCAGGGCATCCACGGCCTCACCGCGAAGTCGGTGAAGAAGAAGATGAAGCAGCCGTCCTTCGCGGCCGCGGTGAACCGGGAGGAGCTGCGCGCCGGCGCCGAGGACCTCGGCGTGGACTTCGACGAGCACGTGGCCTTCGTCATCGCGGCGCTCGAGGCGGAGGCGGACGCGCTGGAGCTGCACGGGTCCGAGCCGGCCCCGGCGTAGCGGCGGGGCCGCGGCGGGGTAGCCTCCGGCCCATGGCGGACCCGCTGAAGATCATCGTCCTCGACGGCGACGAGACCGGCCAGGAGCTCCTCGAGCAGGCCATCCGGGTCCTCGACCCGGACATCCTCGACCTGCCGCTGGCGCTCGAGCACCACGACCTCTCGCTCGAGCGCCGCCGGGAGACCGGCAACGCCTGCGTGAGCGAGGCGGCGGCGGCGATGCGCGAGGCGGGCTTCGGCCTCAAGGCCGCGACGGTCACGCCCGAGGGCAAGGACGACGTCGGCTCGCCGAACCGCATCCTCCGCGAGGAGGTCAACGGCAAGGTCATCGTCCGCACGGGGCGGCGGATTCCCGGCGTGATCGGCCCCGTCTCCGGCGTCCACTTCCCGATCTCGGTGGTCCGCATGGCGGTCGAGGACGCCTACGGCGCCAAGCAGTGGCGCGAGGGCGGCGAGGGGGCCGCGGACGAGGTCGCCTACCGCACCGAGAAGGTGACGCGGTCGACCTGCCGCGCCGTCGCCGAGTACGCCTTCCAGGCCGCGGAGCGGGCGGGCGCGCGCGTCTATGGCGGTCCGAAGTGGACGGTGTCGCCCGTCTACGAGGGCATGCTGAAGGAGGAGCTGGACGCCGCCGCGGCGCGCCATCCCGACGTGGAGTACGACCCGGTGCTGATCGACGCGACGTACGCCGGCCTGCTGACCGGGGCCGCCGACGCGCCGCTCGTCATCCCGGCGCTCAACCGCGACGGCGATTGCCTCTCCGACCTCGTCCTGCCGATGTTCGGCTCGATCGCGGGTGCCGAGTCCATCCTGCTCGCCTTCGACGACGACTGGGAGATCGACGTGGCGATGGCCGAGGCGCCGCACGGCACCGCCCCGTCGCTGCAGGGCAAGGACATCGCCAATCCGATGGCGATGATCCTGGCCTGTGCGGCGGTGTTGGCGCAGGCCGGCGCGAAGGGCTACAGCGGCGCGGAGCGGGCGTCCCGCGCGATCTACGAGAGCGTGCTGGAGACGACGGCGGGCGGAATGAAGACCGTCGACCTCGGCGGCAGCGCCGCGACGTCGGAGTTCGCGAGCGCCGTCGTCGAGAAGGTCAAGACGAAGGTCGAGATCTGGTCGTCGCTGGGCTCGTCCGTGTGAGCCGCGACCGCGTGCCGTCCGGTCCGCCCCGGCGACGACGCGCGGGTGCCCGCCCGCCGGCACTTCGGAGGCGAACGGCGGCCCCGCGACCTCCGGTCCGGCGACGACGCGCGGGTGCCCGGCCGTCCCCGTACGGCGGCCGGGCCCGTCAGGTCCATCGCCGGCGAGCGTAGGTCCCGACGGCGGTCGCTTTCCGCGTCCCGGTCGCCGGTCAGCAGACACCGCTGGGTGCGCGGCCGCCGGCCGCGACGAGCCTCGCGGCGGCCTCCGCCTCCCCGCCGGCGGCGATCCCGTCCGCCGGTGCAAGACGCGTTGCAGCCGGGACGGCCCGATTGCGCGCCGCACGGCCAAATCGCCCGCGGGTCGGCTCACTCGCCCCGACGTTTCCGTCCGACCCCACCCCTACCTTTCCGAACACATGTTCCCCCTGCTGACGACGACCGGCGGATCCAGGCGCTCGCTCGCCGAGCGCCTGCGCGACGCCGTCGAAGCGGCGCTCGAGTTCGCGACGCTGGGTGAGGCAACGCTCGGCTCGTCGGCGCGCACGACCCCGGCTCCCCGGCCGGACGTGCGTGCCGCCGGACCGTCCGCCCCCGCCGCCGCGCACCCCCATCGCCGCCGGCTCGTTCGTCAGCCGCGCGCGCGCAGGCCTGGGATGGCCGCGGTCCGCGCACAGCCCTGCCGGGCGCCGGTTCATCGCCCGGCGCTTCGACGGCAGAGCTGACCGCTCACAGTGCGCCCGATCTGGGAGGACGGGCGCGCCCAGAGCAGGCGCCCTTCCCAGGGGCGCCGAGCTTCACCGCCTCTCGGGCCGCCCCAGCAGGGGCGGCCCGAGCGCTGCGGTCGCGAGCTCGAGACGGCCGTCTGGACCGGCGCCGGGACCGGTGCCCCCGCGGCCGTCGAGTCGCGTGGCGAAGACTGTGCGGCGGGCCTACCGACCCACCCTGCCGCTCCGGAGTGCGCCCGAGCCGTCCCCACACCCGCCCTCGCGCTCCGGAACGCCCGAGCGTCCCCACACGGCCGCCTTCTCTCAGGAGGCCGACCCGCGCGGAACGGACCCATGCACGCGCCCCCGTGCACGCACTGCCCCGCGCCAGAGGCGGTTGTCATGCACCGTCGCCGTCGACGCGATCGCGAGGGTTGCAGCGCGCCAAGCGACCGGCGCAGCCCCTTCGGCCGGGCCTCGCCAGACGGGCAGTGTCGCGCGCCACGCCTCACAGCTGGACGGGCGATCGGGCTAGGATCGCCCGTTATGTCCCGAAGTCAGGCGACCCTCATGAGGCCCCCCCAGCGCGATGTTCCAGCGCGTACCGAGGCCATCGAGTCTCGGGTGCCGGAGGTCCTGCTCACGGCGGTGTTCCTGCTGTTCACCGTGCCTGTGATCCTTCTGCAGCACGCGGGCCCCGCCGGGGCGAAGGATCAGGAGTTGTTCCACCTTCCGACGATCCGGATCTTCGCTGAGCAGTTCCCGGCCGTCCAGCTGAACGACGCCCGCGTCGCGACAGGGCCGCTCTTCCACGTGGTCATGGCACCGATCGAGCGCTACGTCACGGGTGACCGCTTGCTGCTCCAGCTCATCGCGATGGTCTTCTCGGTCGCCTGCGTCCTGGTGATGTTCCGCGTCGTCACCCACTGGGTGGGCCGTTGGATGGCGCTGGCGATCGTGCTGCCGTTCGCGCTGTCGAACTACGTCGTCCAGTCCGCGGCGTGGCTGAACACCGACAACATGGCGCTGATCTTCGTGATCCTGACCCTCGCCGCCTCGCTCGCGATCATGACGCGGCATGGCGGTTTCGTCATCGCGGGCGTCGCCGCGCTGCTCGCCGTGTGGGTCCGCCAGGTGGACCTCTTCCTCGCCGGCGTCGTGATGCTCGCCGGGATTCTCGCTGCGGCAGTCCAGCCGCCCGGGACGGCCGTCCTCCGCTTCCCGCGCGAGTTGTCCGCGAGTGCTCGGAGGACGATCCTCGGCGCGACCGGCGCCACCGCCCTGACGGTCGTGGGGTCGCTCGCCCTCTTCGTCGCCTGGGGTGGTCTCACGCCGGAGTTCTTCCGGCACCAGTCCGGTTTCAGCCCGTCGGCCTGGCCCTTCACGCTCGCCCTCCTCGGCCTCTTCGGCACGCCATACCTGCTGGCGACCGGGGCCTCGCTCGGCGACATCGTGCGACCGCTTTACACGGACGCGCGCGTCGCCGCCGCCACGCTCCTGCTCGTCGTGATCGGCTCGATCGTGCCGCTCGCGACCGGCGATGCGGCCGGCGGCGGGCTGTGGCGCGTCCTGCACACGGCGCCGACGATCGCCGAGCGCTCGCCGCTCCTGGGCTTGCTCGCCGGCTGGGGCGTGCTGGGTACATTCGCCTGGTGGCGCATCCATGTGCGAAACGGCCGCGCCCGTGAGTCGCTGCTCCTGCTTGTCGCGCTGCTCGGCCTCACGCTCGCGAACACGGTCAACCAGGCCGTGTACCAGCGGTACTTCGAGCCGCAGCTACTCGTCCTTCTCGCCTTCCTCACCGCCATCGCGCTTCGCGACCTCTACGGTCCGGCCCGCGACGGCCGTCCGCCTCGGCGAGCCATCCTCGCGCTCGGCGCGCTCACGGCGGTCCAGGTCCTCGGCTGCATCGTGGTCGTCTTCGGGCCGACCTGGAACGCGGCGCCCCTCGGCGGGTGACGTCGGCTGCGGCACGCCGGACCTCCCTACCTCACCAGACTGATGACGACCAGGAGGCGGCGGAGCACCGCACGATCTGAGCCGGCGATGCAGGACCAGCGAGCCGAACGCCGAGCGCCTCGCGCACGACAGTCCGCGAACGCTCGGGTCCGGGCGCCGGCGCCAGCCGCCCACGTCCCCGCAGGTGGGCGTCCGCCGTCGCGGCCCGGACTCGGCGCACGCGCGGGTAGCGGAGCCCCCGCCCCGCACCCACGGCGACCGGCCTCGGCGGTGCGCAGCGGGCGCTCGAGGGCTCTCGGATCTGCCGCTCGAGGGGATCGACGCGACGACCGGCGGCGCGCCAAACCGGAACCGCGCGCCGGCGCCACCCATTCCGAGACGGTCACTCCGAGCCGCGACGACCGAGCTCGCCGGCCGACCGGGCCCGCGCCGGCCCGATCTCGTCGCGTGCATCGCCCCGGCTCGTGGGCGCCAGCCCGCCCCCGACTGCCCGGGAGGCCGCGCCAGGAGCGCAGGCCGCGCGCGGCAAGACGCACCAGCCGCCGTGTGAACGCAGAGCACGCGCGGCTCGCAAACGCGCCCGAGAGGCGTTCCAGCAGGGAGAACGCCCTCCTAACGACGCCGAGCCGCCCGGTGGGCGGCTGGCGCGGAAGAACCGGCGGCGACCTACTCTCCCAGGCCCGTGAGGGCCAAGTACCATCGGCGCTGTGGGGCTTAACTGCTCTGTTCGGAATGGGAAGAGGTGTTTCCCCCACGCAATAGCCACCGGAGATTGCTCGAGACCGACGGCCCGCGCGCGGCGGGCCCTCCGGCGGTCCCTCAAAACTGCACAGCTTTCCAATGAAACGGGATATCAATCCGTCAAGCCCTCGACCCATTAGTACCGGTCTCCTGCGCGTGTCACCACGCTTCCAGATCCGGCCTATCAACCTGGTGGTCTACCAGGGGTCTTACTCTCTCAAGGAGATGGGAGAGCTCATCTTGAGGCCGGCTTCCCGCTTAGATGCCTTCAGCGGTTATCCGATCCGCACGTAGCTAACCTGCGGTGCCCTTGGCAGGACAACAGATACACCAGAGG
>DATMVH010000126.1:0-8899 GCA_035563395.1 Solirubrobacteraceae bacterium | reverse complement strand
CCCGGACGGATCTTCAACTGGGCTGAGCCCCGATGAGCGGCATCCTCCGAACCCCCACCGCGCCTCGCGCCACGACCGGGGCCTGCCGATCACCTGGACGGCGGTTTCCTCGCTGTCCTTCTTCGCCGACGCCGCCCCGTGGCTGGACACGCGCCTCGCCCTCGGCCCGATGCCCCAGGAGGTCATGAGCACCACCCAATGGGCGCACGCCGGCACCGCGCTCGCGCTCTGGATGCTGCTTCCGCTCCTGATCGGCATCTGGCGGATCACGCGGCGAGAGGTCGCCTCGTGAAGGCCCTCAGCCCATCAGCGGTGATTGGCTTGCGGGACGCACTGACGGGCGAGGCGCGCGCTATCCGCGTCCGGCGATCAGCGATGCCGTCGTGGCTCTCAACCCGCGCCAAGCCGGTCGTCGGAACGGCACGCGCGCCCGTTCCCGCTGCTCCCGAGGCCGTCGTCAGAACAGCACCATCAACCTGAGCCCGCTACCGCGGCCGAAGTTGTCGGCTTGTCTCGCTTGCGCTCTGTGCTGGTGGCGTCGTGAAGCAGGACGACTTCGGGCGCCTCAAGGGCTCGGTTCCGTCCCACCCGCCGACTAGCGTCGCGGCTGGCAGATAGGCGCGGGCGTTATCTGCACGCTCGAACCGGGTTGTCGCCGGCGCCGGAGTCTGGGTCGTAAGCGGGTTTCGCTGCGGCTGTCCTCTGCGGCAGGGCGGTCGTCGCCGGGGACTTGAGCAGCGGGTTGCACTCCGGAACGGCCCGATCGCCCAATGCGATCGCCGTGACGTCCCAAGCGTCCGGTCGCGATCCGCGCGGCGTCGGGATGCGCAGGCTTGGCATCGGGACCCCGCCGAAGCGATTCCGCTCGGCGCCTGCCTGCGGGGTCTAGGATGGATGTACGCGTCGTCCCAGAAGTACGGCGGGCGACCTCGCGGCTCCGACTCTTGATCGACCTTGCACGTCGACCGACAGCGGGACGTGCCTCAACGCAGGTCTCAGGAGCCGGTATGGCGATCATGTCGACGAATCCCCGATCCGACCCCGCGGGTAAGGGGTTGTCCCAGCTTCTCGCGCGCTTGGCGCGCACCCTGTCTTCGCATTGGAAGCGCAGCCTCGCGGCTGCGGTCGGCGTCTTGGTGTTGCTCGTCCTGGCGGCCGGCGTCGCTGGTGAGGCCGTCGACGACTACGCGCTCCCGGGGAGCGAGTCCCAGCAAGCGCTCGATCTCTTCCAGGCGCACTCGCCGGCGTTCGGCGGAGTGGACTCCACCCTCGTCTTCACGGTCGACGGCGGCAAGGTCTCCGATCCCGCGCCCAAGGCAGCGATCCAGGGCGCACTCGCGAAGGTCCGCGACCTCGACGGGGTCGCGCTCGCGGCGAGCCCGTTCGCGCCGGGCGGCCAGATCTCCCAGGACGAGCGCCTGGCGTCCGTCG
The DNA here is from genome assembly GCA_035563395.1 of Solirubrobacteraceae bacterium. Taxonomy (GTDB): domain Bacteria; phylum Actinomycetota; class Thermoleophilia; order Solirubrobacterales; family Solirubrobacteraceae; genus DASQMT01. The sequence goes on along the minus strand of DATMVH010000126.1, from coordinate 7,468 downwards.
ACGTGCGCTACTCCACCGACCCCGCGCAGATCGAGAAGGAAGACGGCGAAGCGCTGATCGCCGCCGCAGAGACCGCCGAGCCCGTGGTGCAGGTCGAGGAACGCGGCGTCTTGGTCGACTTGGCGTCCGAGCCGGAGACCCCGGTCGGCGAGCTCGCCGGCGTGCTCATCGCGATCGTGTTGCTCACGTTGCTGTTCCGCTCCGGGTGGGCGATGAGCGCGACGCTGGTCGGCGCGCTGATCGGCGTGCTGTCCGGCCAGCTCCTGCTCGCCTCGCTCTCAGCACCGCTCGGCCTGCCCACCTTTGCGGCGACGATCGCGTTGATGCTCGGCCTCGGCGCCGGAATCGACTACGCGCTGCTGATCATCGGCCGCTATCGCGAGCAGCGAGCAGCCGGCGACGACACGCAGCACGCGGCCGCACGTGCCGCCGCGACGGCCGGCGTCACGGTCGTGGCCGCAGGGCTGATCGTCATGGTGGCGATCGCCGGCCTGCTGGTGGTCGGCGTCCCGTACATCGGCAAGATGGGCATCGGCGCAGCGATCGCGATCGGCGCCGTCGTCGTGTCGGCGCTGACGATCCTGCCGATCATGATCGGCGCCTTCGGCCGCAAGCTCGTGCCGAAGAAGCCTGAGCACGTTCAGGTTTCGCCGGCCTTCGCCCGCTGGGGCGAGATCGTGACCCGCCGGCCGTGGGCGTCGATCATCGCCGGTGTCGCGCTGCTGTTGGTCTTCGCCGCGCCGGTCACCCAGATGCGCCTCGGCCAGCCCGACGATGGCAACAAGCCCGAGTCGGCCACGCAGCGCGTCGCTTACGACCAGCTCACGCAGGCGTTCGGCCCCGGCTCCAACGGCCCGTTCCTGCTCGCCGTCGACACGCCGAAGGGCGCTCCAGAAACCGAGCCACAGCTCGGCGCGCTTCAGCGGGCGGTCGCCGACACCCCCGGCGTCGCGACGGTTCCCGCCGCGGCGGTGAGCGAGGACGGCGAGATGGCGACGATCTTCGCCATACCGACCACCGCGCCGCAAGACGCCAAGACGTCCGACCTGCTCGACCGCCTGCGCGATGACGTCATCCCCCGAGCGACCGCGGGCACACCGCTGAAGGTCTACGTCGGCGGCAACACCGCCGGCTTCGAGGACATCACCGGCAAGGTTGCCGGGCGCCTGCCGCTGTTCATCTCGGTCGTGATCGGTTTGTCCGTACTGCTGCTGGTGATGGTCTTCCGCTCGCTGTGGGTGCCGCTGGGCTCGGCGGTGTTCAACCTGCTGTCGGTCGCCGCCGCCTACGGCGTGGTGGTGGCCGTGTTCCAGGAGGGCATCGGCGCGAGCCTCATCGGCGCCGAATCGGGCGTCCCGATCATCTCCTTCCTGCCGGTCATGCTGTTCGCGATCCTGTTCGGGCTGAGCATGGATTACAACGTCTTCCTGCTCAGCCGGATCCACGAGGCCTACAACGCGGGCGACCGGCCGCGCGCGAGCGTGATCCACGGGATGGGCCGCATCGGCAAGGTCGTCGTGTTTGCCGGCTTGATCATGGCCGCGGTGTTCCTGGGCTTCGTGACCGGCAGCGACACGATCGGCAAGATGTTCGGCCTCGGCCTCGGGCTCGCGATCCTGATCGACGTGTTCATCGTCCGGATGGTCATCGCTCCCGCGGTCGTGACGCTGCTCGGCGACCGCGCCTGGTGGCTACCCGCCTGGCTCGACCGCGCGCTGCCCAACGTCTCCCTCGAAGGGCCCCGCGAGACCGCCGACGTCGATCCCGTGCACGAGAAGGTCCTGGAGCGCGAGAAGCTCCCGGTCTGAGACCTGGAGTTCGCGAGACGTGGGACGGACACGCGCGTGCACCCACGTCGGACCGGTACGCGCGTCCCAGGAGCGGCGGTGGGCTCCCGCTGCTCATCCGTGCCGCTATGCGCCCGTTCGGCGAGCGCAACCGGGCGCTGGCTCCGTGGCTCCCAACCTGCATGTCGAAGGACCGCCGCTTCGCGCCGCTGCAACCCGCGTTCGTGGTCCGGCAGTACACCGGCGACGGCCTGACGCCACCGGTTCCCGCCCGACGTCCCGTCGTGACGACTTCTAAAGGAGAGCTGACATGACCACCGCTCCATCGCCCTATCCGCTCCGGCTCGAAGGAGAACTCGACCGCCGGCTCAGCCGCTGGCTGTGGCTCGTCAAGTGGGTCCTCGTGATCCCGCACATCATCGCGCTGGTGTTCCTGTGGATCGCGTTCGTCGTCCTGACCGTGGTCGCGTTCTTCGCGATCCTGTTCACGGGCCGCTACCCGCGGGCGATCTTCGACTTCAACGTCGGCGTGCTGCGCTGGTCCTGGCGCGTGGGCTTCTACTCCCACAGCGCGCTCGCGACCGACCGCTACCCGCCGTTCACGCTCGGCGACGTCCCGGACTACCGCGCACGGCTGAACGTCGATTACCCGCAGGAACTCTCGCGCGGCCTAGTTCTTGTCAAGTGGTGGCTGCTCGCGCTGCCGCACTACCTCATCGTCGCCGTCTTCGCCGGCGGCGCGTGGGCCGGCTTCAACGCGGCCAACGACGACTCGGCATGGACCTCCGGCGCCGGCCTCATCGGCCTGCTGGTCCTCATCGCGGCCGTCGTCCTGCTGTTCACCGGCCGCTATCCGAAGGGTATCTTCGACTTCGTGCTCGGCCTGAACCGCTGGGTGTACCGCGTCGCCGCCTACGTCGCCCTGATGACCGACCAATACCCGCCGTTCCGCCTCGACATGGGCGGCCCCGAACCGGTCCCCGACACAACCGCGTCCGACGTCACCACAAACCCGGCCCCGGGACTCTCATGACCAACCGCTAACAGGCGATCCGCTCCTCACCCCGCGGACCCGAGCGGCACGCAGAAAAGTCGCGCCCGCCACGCTCCGGCCGAGCCTCCCAAGCGCCGTCGCAGTTCCTGCGCCAGGTGATCGTCCGTCCGCACCTCGCGCAGCGCTTCTCGCGCCTTCACGTCAAGTGCGTCGCCGATGAGCGCGGTTCTACCACGGTCAGACCGGCAGCGGCTGGTCGAGCACCTGCTCGGTGAGTTCCCACAGGCGCGACGCCGTCGCCGGGTCCTTGGCGCAGGCGTAGACCTCGAGCAGCTCCGGCCGGCCGCGCAACTGGCCAAACCTGGCAGGGCCGACGAACGCGCCGCTCGGCGTGCTGGGATCGAGCGCCCGCAGCGTGGGCAACGCGCCGACGGCTGCCGACTGCAGAAGCACCGCGGTGACGACCTTGCTGACCGGAGCCAGCAGGCCGTGACCGGCCCGCTCGAGCTGGCGGGCAAACAGGTTCGTCGCGCTGGCGCCCGGATGCACGGCGACGACGCTGACCGGCGAACCGGCCCTGACGCAGCGGCGGTGCAATTCCTGCGCGAATAACAGGTTCGCCTGCTTGGTGTTCCGGTAGACCTGCCGGCCGTCGTACGGCGCCGGGTTGAGCAGCTGCTCCAGCGTTGTCTGCGGCGACAGCTGGCCGCCGCGCGCCTCGGTGCTCGCCACCACTACGACGCGCGAGCCGCTCGCGTGCAGCAGCGGCCACAGCGCGGTGACCAGCGCCACGTGACCCAGGTGATTGGTGGCCATCTGCCGCTCGAAGCCCTGCGCGGTGAGCAGCAACTGCCCGCCCATGACGCCGGCGTTGCAGATCAGGGCAGAGAGGCTGTCGCGCCGGTCGAGCAGCGTCTTGGCGCAGCCCGCGACCTGGTCGAGGTCGGACAAGTCGAGTTCGACGACGCTCGTCGAGCCCGGGCCCGCGAGGCGCCCCGCGGCCTGCTCGCCCTTAGCCGTGTCGCGCACCGCCAACACGACGTGGGCGCCGCGTCCGACGAGGTCGCGGGTCGCTTCCAGGCCGATCCCGCTGTTGGCGCCGGTCACGACAAAGGTGCGTCCGGTCTGCTCGCCCAACTGCCGGGGACTCCAGCTCATGCGGGCAGCGTACGGTCGCTGACCGTCCTCCGGTACTAGTCGACGGGCGAGAGGATCCCGAGCGTCGAGTGGCGGCCGGCGCGGTTGAAGGGGGATGAAAATGCGCGGCGGAGGCTCTGTCCGGACCCGGGCATAGCGTCGCTGGTGGTCTCGGGCGGGGGCTCTGGAAAGCGCTGGTAGGGCAGGCCGGGGTTGTATGGGCCGCGAGCCCGCAGTTTGTAGATGGCCGCCCCGCGAGTGTCCGGGTGTGCCGCGCGCACGTATCGGTAGCTGTCGTTCTTCGCCCCGCCGCCTCTTCATGTCCGTGGCGTCGAGGGCGAGGAGGTGAGGAGTGCGCAGCATCGGGATGGACGTGCACCGCGACTTCTGCGAGGTCGCTATCGCCGAGGCCGGGCACGTCAGATCGGTCGGCCGGGTAGCAAGCGACCCGGAGACGCTGGCGCCGTTCGGTCAGAGCCTGGCAGATACCGATGAGGTGGCGATCGAGGCGACCCCGAATGCGCTGGCGATCGCCAGGATCCTGGAGTCGCACGCGCGCCGGGTGGTGCTCGTGAAACCGAAGGCGGTGCGCGACAAGGCCACGGGGCACGCGAAGACCGATCGAATCGACGCCCGACTGCTCGCGCAACTGCTGGCGATCGGGTGCCTCGATCGGGTCCGGGCCCCCGACGAGCCGACCCGGGTGCGGCGGCGGTTGATCTCGCGGCGCCGGGCGCTGGTGCGCCAGCGCGCGCGCGAGAAGAAGCAGGTCCACGCGGTCCTGCATCGCAACCTGCGCGGACCCGCGCCGGTCAGCGACCTGTTCGGCGTCAACGCGGCGCGGGTGGCTGGATGAGCAGCTGCCGACGCTGCCGATCGACGAGCGGCTGACCGTGGCCGGCTGCCTGCGCCAGCCGGACGTGATCACCGACAAGATCGGCCAGCTGGAACGCCTACTCGCCGGCGACGCGCTCAGCGACGAGGACGCGCTGAGGCTGATGACGCTGCCCGGCGTCGGTGCAGTCACCGCGATCGGCCTGCTGGCCGCGATCGGCGACATCCGCCGGTCCCCGACCCCCGCGGCACCTGGTCGCCTACCTCGGCCCCGATCCGAGTGTGCGCCAGTCCGGTAACGAGCCGGCCAAGCACGGCAGGATCAGCCAGCAGGGCCCCGGCGAGGTCCGTGGCCTGCTGGTCGAGGCCGCCCGGCACGCCGGGCGCACCGCGGGCCCGCTGCGCGCCTTCTTCGAGCGCCTCAGCGCCCGTCGGGGCGGCAAGATCGCGACCGTCGCCGTCGCCCGCAAGCTGGTGATCATCGCCTGGCATCTGCTCACACGGGGCGAGACCTACGCATACATGCGCCCGGCGCACCACGCCGAAGAGATCCGCAAGCTCGAGCTCGCCGTCGGCGTGCCCCGGCAACGCGGCGTCGACCTCAGGTTGGGCGGGATCGAGCTGGCCGCAGACGAGGAGGCCGCAAGCCCGGCGGCTCCTGGCGCGTCGTCCGCTCGCGAAGCCGCTGTAAGGGCGGCTGCGGGAGGCGTCGATCGCTCAGGGCCGTCCGAGTGAGGGAAGGTGTGCCCGCGGCGCCAGCGGAGCGCGTCCGGGATGCTGCAGCTCGGCGGGTTGCAGCGGCGGGTCCATCGTGTGTGGCGGGATCGAGAGCTTGACCCGATTGGGCTCCACGAGGCGCGCCACACCGCCGCGACGTGGCTCGACCACGCGGGCGTCTCGCCCAAGGTCGCCTCGACGCTCATGGGGCACAAGACGCCGGAGTACCAGCCGGGCGCCGCATCGATCACGCTGCGCTACACGACACGCTGCCCGGCGAGTTGGGAGCGGGCGCGCGCCCGACACGTTCCTCTCCGAGCGCACCGCCCGCCGGAGGGCGAGCGGGTGACGCGTCGTTCCCCGAGGCGTCCCCGGCCGGCGCGCCTTGGCTCGCACGGCGCTCGCACGCGCACAAGCCGCTTGCTTGAAGACCGGAGTCCGTTCACGCGGACCGCGGGTTCGAATCCCGCTCCCTCCGTCGTCGCACGGCGCGGCGCGCCGTGTCAGCCGGACCGGTCGGGCAGCGGCTGGTCGGGCGTCGGCTGCGCGATCCAGAACACGGCGCCGGCGGGGTCGGCGAGCGCGCCCATGCGGCCGAAGGACGTGTCGAACGGCGGGGCGAGCACCTGGCCGCCACTGCCGCTCGCCGCCTCGGCGGCGGCGTCCGCTCCGGCGACGTTGAAGTACACGAGCCAGTGGGACGGCGTGCCCTCCGGCGCGCCGAACATCCCGCCCATGCCGCCGAGCGGAGCGGGGTCGCCGGGGAGGTGGAAGAGCCGGTAGTCGGGCCCGGCCGCCTCGAGCGCGTGGAACTCGTAGCCGAAGACGGCCCCGTAGAACGCGCGCGCCGCGTCCGGGTCGGTGGAGCGCAGGTCCTCCCAGGTCAGCCCGCCCGGCTCGTTGACCAGCGACGCGCCGATGTGCTCGCCGGCCGCCCAGACGCCGAAGACGCCGCCGGACGGGTCGCTCGCGATGAGCATCCGGCCCAGGGCGCCGACGTCCATCGGCGGCATCACCACCGTGCCGCCGCTCTCGCCGACGGCGGCGGCCGTGGCGTCGGCGTCGTCGCTCGCGAGGTACAGCGTCCAGGCCGGGGGCTGATCGCCCTGCGCGGGGCCGATGCCGGCGACCGCTCTTCCCCGGACCTCGGCGAGGACGTACCCGCCGTACTCCTCGCCCGTCTCCTGGAACGACCAGCCGAGGACCGCGCCGTAGAAGGCCCGGGCGGCTTCGACGTCGGGTGCGGAGACATCGGCCCAGCACGGAATGCCCGCCGGCCAGCGTGAGGTGCGCGTCGTCATGCCTCCATCAGATCGCGCCGGCCGCCCCGTGTAAACCCGCGTTCACCGCTCCAGCAGCGCTTCCTCCTCGTCGAGGTAGTCCGGCACGGTCTTCCACGGGTTCGGCAGCGAGCCGGAGGTGGCGTACAGGTAGCCCGCATGGGCGTTCGCGCCGACCGCCGCCAGCGCGTCCTCGCGCGACGCCCCGTAGACGAGGTGGGCGATCCGTGCGGGCGCGATGCCGTCGAGCCACGACGGGGAGCTCGCCAGCGCCCGCCGGTAGTCGGCCGCCGCGCCCTCGAAGGTCACGACGATGTCCGCGAACCCGAAGTAGCCGCGCGCGGGCACCATGCCCGGATTGACGACGACGAGCCGCTGGCCCGCTTCCCGGGCCCGCGCGGCGAGGGCGCGGTAGCGACCGACGAGGCCGCCTGCGTGCGGCGTCTCGTCGAGGAAGATCCCGTCCGTCCCGTACCAGCGCGCGTAGCGGTCGATGTCCGCCTCGACGTCCGCGCGCGGGCGCGTGCCGTAGCCGGTCGCGACGTAGCCCAGCACGCGCATGCCGGCGCCCCGGGCGCGCTCCACGGCCTGCGCGTACGCGGCGGAGCGATGACCGCCGGGCCCGCTGTCCGGGTTGAAGACGACGACGCGGGGGCGCCGCCGCCGGTCGGCGAGGGCGGCGAGCTGCGCCGGCTCCACGTAGGCCGGCACCAGCGTGG
>DATMVH010000125.1:0-3142 GCA_035563395.1 Solirubrobacteraceae bacterium | reverse complement strand
GGGCGAGGAGCGCGACGAGCGGGATCAGCGCGAGCGGAGCGGCCGGCACGAGGATCCCCGCGACCGCGGCGAGCAGGCCGAGCGGCGTGAGCGCCGCGTCGACGGCCCAGACCTGCGCCTGCACGCGAAGCTGCAGCTGCGGGCGCACTCCGGAAGCGAGCCACTCGCGCGCGACGCCCGATCCCAGGTCGACGGCCAGCTGCGCCGCGAAGGCGAGCGCCAGCAGGGCGAGGGGCGCGCTCGTCGGGTCGTGCCAGCCCGCGGCGACGAGCACGAGCGTCGGTCCCACGGCGTGCAGCGCGTTCCCCCCGCTGAGCGCGAGCCGGTCCAGGTGCGCGCGACCCGCGAGGACGTCCACGAGCCGGGCGAGCGTCAGGCCGGCCAGCACGAGCAGCGGCACGACGGGGACCGGCGCCAGGGCGAACAGCGGCACGAAGAACAGCTGCGTCGGCACGGCGTAGCCGGCACCGAGCGGGAAGGCGACCCGGAGCGCCGCGGCGTAGGCGAGCAGCACCGGAACGGCCATCGGGTCCAGCCCGCGCTCGCGCGGGACGAGCGCGACGAGCGCCGCGCACCCCAGGAGGAGCGCGGCGGTCAGCGCGAGCTCGAGCCGCAGCTCGCGCCGCGGCAGCCGCGCGCCGCGACGGCCCCACGAGGACTCGAGGAGCTGCTCCGCGTCCTGCGGAGGCGGTGAGGAGGCGCGGTCCGGCACGGTCCGGTTAATCGGCAGTCGCGGCGCCCGGCGGAGTCGCCGGGCGCCTGGGTCGGGTGCGTCCGAGCGCTACCGCATGTAGGGGTCGACGTACACGGCGTCGGCGGCCCAGAGGCCCGACTCCGCGGTCAGCCGCAGGCGGACGTGCTTGGAGGCGTCGAGCGCGAGCCCGAGCACGGTCCCGAACGACACGTGGCCGGTGGCGGCGCCGGACGCGAAGCTCGCGCCGGCCAGGCGTCCGAGCAGCACCGCCTTGCCGCCGTCCTCGAGCGCCTCCACCCGCAGCGACCCGTGCCCGTTGTGCGCGTACGCGAGGAACCGCAGGGTCGGCCGCAGGACGTCGGCGCACAGCTTCGGCGACGTCACGGTGCCGCCGGCGCCCATCACCAGGCCGGTCGGCCCGGCGCCGGGCAGCGCCGGGTGCGTCCAGCGCTGCGCCACCGGGCCGGTCCGCTCCCACGTCATCGTGCCCTCGAAGTCGCCGCCGGGGGCGAGGAAGTAGTCGTTCGTGTCGCCGATGGGCGCGAAGACCTTCGACGTCGCGACCTTCTCGCACTGCGCGGCCGAGGCGGCCGCGGGCAATGCGGCGAGCGCCACCACCGCTGCCACGCCGGCACGCGCCAGCCGGGTCGTGAGGTTGTTCAGCATCCTTGCTCCTTCTCGTCCACGCAGGGACGGTGGTCCGGGCCCCGTCGTGGGAACCGTCTGTCGTTCTTGGTCGGTCTGCGCGGCCGGCGGGCGGCCGCAGGTCGGTGCGAGGGGCTCGGCGGGGCCGAGCGGGTGCGCGGGCCTACCGGCGCAGGCGCGGATCGACGGACCCGCCGTCGATCGGCCCCGCGGTGGGCTTGCCGGCGACGAACAGGAGCGCGACGGGCGCGTCGGCGGCTCGCCACACGAGGGCGAGCGCCACGTCGACGGTGCCGGCGAGGATGCCGGCGCATCTGCGGGCGGTCTTCAGGACCGGGGACATCATGCTGGGAACCTCCATGGTGTACGCGAACCCGCGGCGCATCTGCGCCCGCGGCGACTCGGTACCGGCGGCCGGGCTGTCTCGCGGTGACGAGACCCCTTGGCTTTGCGTCCCCGCCTCACGACGGGTTTGCCCTTTTCGGTTCGCTGTCAGCCACTCCATCGGCGTGATGGCGCTCACACCAAAGCCCCAGAAACCGGTCGATGGACGAATGGCCGAGGCGAGCGGATTCAGGCGGCCGACGGAGCCTCGGCGCCGGCGGGCTCCACGAGGACGTTGCGCGGGACGCCGCCGGCCGCGACGGTGCGCACGGCGTCCGCCACGCGGCGGTGCAGCTCCTCGTCGGCCTCCGGGCTGTGGTACGCCGCGTGCGGCGTGACGATCAGCGTGTCGGCGCGAGGCGCCGGGGCCTCGGCGGTCGGCGGCTCGGCCGCGAGCACGTCGAGCGCCGCGCCGGCGAGGTGGCCGCTCGCCAGCGCCGCCAGCACCGCCGGCGTGTCCACGAGCTCGCCGCGCGCCGTGTTGACGAGGTAGGAGCCGCGCGGCATGCGCGCGATCTCCGCGGCCCCGATCATGCCCTCCGTCTCCGGGGTGAGCGGCACGTGGAGCGACACGACGTGGCACGTGCGCAGCAGCTCGTCGAGGCTCGCGGGGTCGACCGCGTGGCTCAGCATCCGCCCGGGCGGTACGAGCGGATCGGTCGCGGCGACGGTGAACCCGAGGCTGTGCGCGCGCCGTGCCACCGCGGCGCCGATGCGCCCGAAGCCGATCACGCCGAAGCGCGTTCCGCTGATGCGGCGCAGCGGGCCGGCCGCCGCGCTGTCCCAGCCACCCGAGCGGACGTGGCGATCGAGGGCGACGATCCCGCGCAGGAGCGCCAGCGCGAGCGCGACGGCGCTGTCGGCCATCTCGTCGACGCAGTAGTCCGGGACGTGGCAGACGTAGATCCCGCCGTGGCGGCGCGCCGCGTCGAGGTCGATGTGGTCGAAGCCGACGCTCGGCGCCATCACGAGCCGGAGGTTCGGCATCCGCGCCAGCTCCGCCGCGCCGAACCGCTGCTCCCAAACGACGACGGCGATCACGTCCTCGGGGTCGCCGGCGAAGGATCCCAGCCGCTCGGCCGTGAGCGCGGTGTCGGCGAGCAGCGCGCGGATCGCGGCGAGCTCGAGGCAGGCGTCGATGAGGACCGTGGCCGCCGGCATGGGTGCAGTATCGCGCTAACGGCCGAGCGTGCGCATGAACGCCCGCGCCCGTGCGCGCAGGTCGCCGACGAGCTCGCGGACCTGGGCCAGGCCGGTGCGCAGCTCCGGGTCGCCGACCTCGACGGGCAGCATCGAGTCCTGCAGCTCGGCGAGGACGTCGTCCGCCGCGTCGACCGCGCCGACCGCCGCCTCGAGCCGCGCGCGGATGCCGGGCGAGACGGCGCGCGCCGTCGCCGGGCGGAACTCGCGCGCCGGAAG
>DATMVH010000124.1:0-7215 GCA_035563395.1 Solirubrobacteraceae bacterium | reverse complement strand
GACGAACGCGCCCGGGCCCTCGCCGAAGAGGAGCTCCTCGTCGCCGTCGAACGTCAGCTCGGCGCCGAGGCCGGACGCCGCGCAGCACTCGGCCAGCGCGACGGCGAGCCCGCCCTCGGCGACGTCGTGCGCGGAGCGCAGCGCGCCGGAGCGAACGGCCTGGCGCACCGCGGCGTGCACGACCCGCAGCTCGCCGAGGTCCGCGGCCGGGAGCTCCCCCGCCGGGGCTCGGCCGCGTAGCTTGGCGAGCTCGGAGCCGGCCGGAGACGGCGCCCACGAGGCGGCGGCGATGAGCGCCACGGCATCCCCCGCGCGCGCGAAGCCGAGCCGGCCGGCCCGCGCCGCGTCCGGCAGCTCGCCGACCATGCCGACGACCGGGGTGGGATAGATGGGGCCTTCGCCGCCCTCGTTGTAGAGCGACACGTTCCCGCCGACGACGGGCACGCCGAGCGCGCGGCACGCGTCGCCGAGCCCGGCGACGGCGCGCGTGAGCTGCCAGGCGATGTGCGGCTTCTCCGGGTTGCCGAAGTTCAGGCAGTTCGTCAGCCCCAGCGGCTCGGCGCCGGTGCAGGCGAGGTTCGCGGCGCACTCCACGACCGCCTCGACGGCGCCGCGGTACGGGTCGCAGGCCACACGGCGGCCGTTGCCGTCGATGGAGACGGCGAGCGCCCGGCGCGGCTCCGGCCCGTCGAGCGCCAGCACGGCGGCGTCCGCCTGCTCGGGGCGCCGCACGGTGCGGGAGCCGACGAGCCAGTCGTACTGCTCGAACGCCCACCGGCGCGAGGCGAGGTTCGCCGAGCCGAGCAGCGCGAGCAGCGACGCGCGCGCGTCCGCGTCCTCGGCCACCGTCGCGGGCGGCGCCGGGTACACCGGGACGCCGGGCGCCGCCGGCTCGAGGTCGTAGGCCGGGCAGGCGTCGACGAGCGCCTCGACCGGCACGTCCGCCGCCACGTCGTCCCCCGCGAGCACGCGGAGCCGCCCGCTGTCCGTGACGACGCCGACGGCGGTCGCGTTGACCTCCCAGCGCTCGCACACCGCGACGACGGCGGCGACGCGCTCCGGCTCGACGACGCAGAGCATGCGCTCCTGCGACTCCGAGATCATGATCTCGAACGGCTCCATGCCGGCCTCGCGCAGCGGCACCTTCTCCACGTCGAGGTCGAGCCCGACGCCGCCCTTCGCCGCCATCTCCGACGACGAGGAGGTGAGGCCGGCGGCGCCGAGGTCCTGCAGCGCCACGAGCAGGCCGCGGTCGAGCAGCTCGAGCGAGCATTCGAGCAGCTTCTTCTCCTCGAACGGGTCGCCGATCTGGACGCTCGGGCGCTTGGCCGCGTCGGCCTCGCCGAGCTCCGCGGAGGCGAGCACGGACGCCCCGCCGATCCCGTCGCGGCCCGTGCGCGCGCCGAACAGCAGCACGACGTTGCCCACGCCCGCGGCCGCCGAGCGGATCAGCCGCTTCGTCTCGATCAGCCCGAGGCACATGGCGTTGACGAGGCAGTTCTGCTCGTAGGCGGGCTCGAAGTAGATCTCCCCGCCGACCGTCGCCACGCCGATCGAGTTCCCGTAGTGGCCGATGCCGGCGACCGCGCGCTCGAGCAGGTAGCGCGAGCGGGCCGAGGCGGCCGGCTCGCCGAAGCGCAGGGAGTCGAGGATGGCGATCGGCCGCGCCCCGACCGCGAAGACGTCCCGCAGGATGCCCCCGACGCCCGTCGCCGCGCCCTGGAACGGCTCCACGGCGCTCGGGTGGTTGTGCGACTCGACCTTGAAGGCGCACGCGAGCCCGCCCCCGACGTCGACCGCGCCCGCGTTCTCGCCAGGGCCCATGACGACGCGCGGGCCGTCGGTGGGCAGCGTCTCGAGCAGGCGGCGCGAGTGCTTGTAGCCGCAGTGCTCCGACCACATGAGGGAGAACATGGCCAGTTCGACGCCGGTCGGGTCGCGGCCGAGGAGCGAGACGATGCGGTCGTACTCGTCGTCGGTCAGCCCGAGCTCGCGGTGGCGGGCGGCGACGGTCACGCCGGCACCAGCGCCGCCGCCGACTGGAACAACTTGAGCCCGTCCACGGACCCGGTGAGCGGGTCCACCGCGTGCTCCGGGTGCGGCATCAGCCCGACGACGTTGCCCGCCGCGTTGCTCACGCCGGCGATGTCGCGCACGGAGCCGTTGAAGCCGTTGCCGGTGGCGTAGCGCAGGACGACCTGCCCGTTCGCCTCCAGCTCGTCGAGCACCGGCTCGGGCGCCCAGTAGCGGCCGGTGGTGTGCTTGGCGGGGATGGACAGGCGATCGCCGGGCCGGCAGGCGCGCGTCCACGGCGTTCCGGCGTTGACGACGTCGAGGTCGACCTGGCGGCAGACGAACCGCAGCGACACGTTCGGCAGCAGCGCGCCCGGCAGCAGCCCCGCCTCGCACAGCACCTGGAAGCCGTTGCAGATGCCGAGCACGAGGCCGCCGTGGCGGGCGAAGCGGTCGATCTCCTCCATCAGGGGCGCGAAGCGGGCGATCGCGCCGACGCGCAGGTAGTCGCCGTAGGAGAAGCCGCCCGGGACGATCACCGCGTCCACGCCCTGCAGGTCGCGGTCGCGGTGCCAGAGGATCACCGCCTCGCCGACGCGACGGGCGGCGTGCAGCGCGTCGACGTCGTCGCAGGAGCCGGGAAAGCGGACGACGCCGAACTTCACGCCGTGCCCTGGATCTCGTAGTCCTCGATCAGCGGGTTGGCCAGCAGCTGCTCGCACATCGCGGGCAGCCGGTCCGGGTCCTCCACGTCGAGCTCCACCAGCCGGCCGACGTGGACGTTGCGCACGCCGGCGAAGCCCAGCGCCGGCAGCGCCCGCTCGACGGCCTGGCCCTGCGGGTCGAGGATCCCCGCCTTCGGGCGGATCAGCACGCGCGCCCTCACGGCGCGACGCGCTCCAGCCACGCGGAGAACGGCTCGCCGGCGAGCTTCTCGTAGGCGGCGACGTAGCGCTCCCGGGTGGCCGCGACGACGTCGTCCGGGATCGGCGGCGCCGGCGGCGACTTGTCCCACCCCGTGCCCGCCGCCCAGTCGCGCACGTACTGCTTGTCGAACGACGGCTGCCCGCGGCCGGGCTCGTAGCGGTCGGCGGGCCAGAAGCGCGAGGAGTCCGGCGTGCAGACCTCGTCGCCGAGCGTCAGCTCGCCGGCCGCGTCGAAGCCGAACTCGAACTTCGTGTCCGCCAGGATCACCCCGCGCTCGCGCGCGTGGTCGGCGACCCGCTGGTACACGGCGATGGAGACGTCGCGCAGCCGCTCGGCGAGCTCGCGCGAGCCGACGAGCTTCGCCGCCCCGTCGAGGTCGATCGCCTCGTCGTGGCCCTCTTCCGCCTTCGTCGACGGCGTGAAGATCGGCTCCGGGAGGCGGTCCGACTCGCGCAGCCCGGGCGGGAGCTCGATGCCCGAGACCCGCCCCGTGGCCTGGTAGTCCTTCCAGCCGGAGCCCGTGATGTAGCCGCGCACCACGCACTCCACGGGAAGCATCCGCAGGCGCTTGACGCGCAGCGCCCGGCCGCGCACGTCGCCGGGCACGCCGTCGGTGGCGGAGATGAGGTGGTTGGGGACCACGTCGGCGGTCAGGCCGAACCACAGGACGGACAGGCCGGTGAGGACCTTGCCCTTGTCGGGGATGGGCGTCGGGTGGACGACGTCGTAGGTGGAGATGCGGTCCGAGGCGACCATCAGGAGGTCGTTCCCGGCGTCGTACACCTCGCGGACCTTGCCCTTGGTCAGCAGCGGGAGCGTCACGCCTTCAGGGTACGTCACAGGTCGTACGGGAAATCCGTGAGGACCTCGCAGCCCTCGTTCGTCACGATCACGAGGTCCTCCAGCCGGCAGCCGCCGAAGCCCTGGCGGTAGCAGCCCGGCTCGAGCGACACCACGTCCCCGGCCTGCAGCGTGTCGGGCGCGCGGCCGAGATGCGGGCGCTCGTGGATCTCGAGCCCGACGCCGTGCCCGAGCGAGTGGAAGTAGCCGTCGGCGAGGACGGTGCCGGGCTCCTTGGTGAGCTGGGTCGGCTTTCCCGCGGCGTGGAAGGGCTCGCACGAGCGGGCGAAGAGCGCCTTGCAGTCGGCGCCCGCCCGGACCTCCGGGTAGACGAGGTCGAGCGACTCCCGGCACAGGCGCCAGTACTCCGCGAGCTCGTCCGGCGGCTCCCCGCCGCCCGCGACGAACGTCCGCGTCATGTCCGCCCAGCAGCGCGACCGGCGGTCGCGCGGCCAGATGTCGACGACGACCGGCTCGCCGCGCAGCAGCTCCCCGTGGCCGGACTCGTGCCCGACGGCCGACTGCGGCCCGTGGGAGACGATGACGTCGTCGGGCAGGTCGCAGCCCATCCGGTCGCAGACCTCCTGCATCGCGCTGCGGATGCGCTCGGACGACACGCCGGCCTCGAACCCGCGGATGAGCTCGGCGGCGGTCGCCATCGCGGCGTCGGCGGCCTTCTGGGCGCGGCGGACGCCCGCGAGCTGCGCCGGGGTCTTCGCCCGCCGGCGCGCGACGAAGATCTCCTCGTCGACGAGCAACTCGACGCCCCCCGCGCGCAGGTGGTCGGCGACGGCGACCGGGAAGTCCGGCGGCACGACGCCGCGGCTCACCCCGGCGGCGCGGCACCCGCGCAGGGCGACCTCGACCGCGAGCGCGGTCCGCGTCACGCCCTGGGCGATCAGGTCGTCGGCGCCGAGCGAGGACGGGTCGAGGATGTCGACCTCGTGCGCGCGGACCTTGTCGGCGTCCAGGACGCCGACCGTCGCGGCGCGGCGTCCGTCCGACTCCAGGTAGAGGAACGGGTCCACGATGCCCTCGGGAATGGCGTGGAACAGGTCCGGTGATGCGTCAGGGGCGCCGTAGAGCAGCAGCGCGTCCTTGCGTCCGGCGTCAGGCATGGATCTCCTCCAGGCGCGCCAGCACCTCGGGGACGTGGCGCGTGTAGTGGCCGTAGTCGAAGATGGCGTCGAGGTCGAGGTCGACGTCCTCGCGCTCCAGCAGCTTGGGCAGCGGGGTCTGGGTGTCCCACGCCTCCTGGGCGAGGCGCTGGACGATCCGGTAGGCGTCGTCGCGCTGCATCCCGCCGTCGACGAGCGCGAGCAGGACGCGCTGCGAGAAGAGCGCGCCGCACGTGACCTCGAGGTTCGCGCGCATGCGATCGGCGTGGACGGTCATGCCGCGCACGACGCGGAGCGCGAGGTGCTGGGCGTAGTCGAGCACGATCGTGGCGTCGGGCAGCAGGACCCGCTCGGCGCCCGAGTGCGAGATGTCGCGCTCGTGCCACAGCGCGACGTTCTCCACGGCCGCCTGGGCGTAGCCGCGCAGCATCCGCGCGAGGCCCGTGATGCGCTCCGTGACGATCGGGTTGCGCTTGTGGGGCATGGCGCTCGAGCCCTTCTGCCCGGCGCGGAACGGCTCCTCGACCTCGCGCACCTCGGTGCGCTGGAGGTGGCGGATCTCCGTGGCGAGGCGCTCGAGCCCCGCCCCGGCCAGCGCGATGGCCTGGACGAGCTCGGCGTGCCGGTCGCGCGGGACGACCTGCGTGGAGACGGGCTCGGCGGCGAGCTCCAGCGTGGCGAGGACGCGCCGCTCGTAGCCGGGGCCGAGCGACGCGTACGTGCCGACGGCGCCCGAGATCGCGCCCGTGGCGGCCTGCGCGAAGGCGCGCTCGAGCCGGCCGGCGTTGCGGTGCGCCTCGAAGGCGAAGCCGGCGAGCTTGAGGCCGAAGGACGTCGGCTCGGCGTGGACGCCGTGGGTGCGCCCGACGCACAGCGTGTCCGCGTGCTCGCGCGCACGGTCCGCGAGCGCGGCGGCCAGCTCGCGCGCGCTCGGGACGATGATCTCGCCGGCCCTTCGGATCTGGAGCGCGAGCGCCGTGTCGAGGACGTCCGACGACGTGAGGCCGTAGTGGATCCAGCGCCCCGCGGGCCCTGCGGATCCGGCGAGGACGTCGACGAACGCGGCGACGTCGTGGTCCGTCACCTTCTCGCGCTCCTTCACGGCCTCCACGGTGAAGGTGGCGGCGCGGATGGCCTCGAGCTCCTCGCCGGCCGGCCCGTCCAGCGCCTCGGCGGCGGCGACCTCGACGTCGCGCCATGCGGTCATGCGGGCCTCGTCGGTCCAGACGGCGCCGAGCTCCGGGCGGGTGTAGCGCTCGATCATCGGCCCCTACGCTGGCACATCGGGGCCGGCCCCGGTGGGGTCATACTGGGTCGCCCACCGCGAACGGCGCGGGTCGGCGATCGAGAGGGAGGGACGGTGCCGCTCTATCTGACGAGGTTCAGCTACACGCCGGAGACGTGGGCCAGGCTGATCGGCAACCCGGAGGATCGCCGGAAGGCCGCTCAGACCTACATCGAGTCGGTCGGCGGGAAGCTCCACGGGTTCTGGTACGCGTTCGGCGAGCACGACGCCTACAACCTCTGGGAGGCTCCGGACAACGAGTCCATGGCGGCGGTTGCGCTGGCCATCACGGCCGGCGGTGCGCTCAGCTCGCTCGAGACGACGGTGCTCCTGACCGTCGACGAGACGCTGGATGCCCTGCGGAAGGCGCAGGAGATCGGGTACCGGCCGCCCGGCGCCTAGCCGTCGCGCGCGTCGGTCGCTGTGACGCCTGTCCGCACGTGGCCCCGGATCCCGTCGTCGAGCTGCTCGATCTGCCCCCGGGATACGGAACGCCCGAGGCGCCGCTCGCCTGGGACGACGTCCGGGCGCGCCTGGTGGCCGCGACGCGCTACTGGCTGGCGACGGTGCGAGGAGATGGCCGGCCGCACGTCGTGCCGCTCGACGGCATCTGGCTGGACGACGAGTGGTTCTTCGGCGGAAGCGCCGAGACGGTGAAGCACCGGAATCTCACGGCGAACCCGATGGCGGTCGTCCATCTCGGAGACGCAGACCACGCGGTGATCGTCGAGGGTCGCTGCGAGATGATCGTTCCCGACGCCCGGCTCGCCCGCCGGCTCTCGGAGCGCTCGAAGGCGAAGTACGGGTACGGCCCCGACCCGGCGAGCTACGCCGATGCCGGTGTGTGGCGCCTGCGGCCCGAGCGGGTGCTTGCGTGGCGCCGGTTTCCACGCGACGCGACGCGGTTCGTGTTCGGTCGCGCGAAGCCATCGAGAAGGGAACCGGATGAAGCCTGAAGGCCGGGCCGACGGCCTCACGCGGCGCGACGCCCTGCGGTTCGCCGCAGCGGGCGGTGCCGCGATCGCCGCGGGC
>DATMVH010000123.1:0-2598 GCA_035563395.1 Solirubrobacteraceae bacterium | reverse complement strand
CCATCGCCGACCGCGCGCGCGGGACGCCGCGCGTGGCGAACCGCCTGCTCAAGCGGGTGCGCGACTTCGCGGAGGTGCGCGGCGACGGCGCCGTCGACGCGACGGTCGCCGCGTCCGCGCTCGACCTGCTCGAAGTCGACGAGGCGGGGCTCGACCGCCTCGACCGCGAGCTCCTGCAGGCGCTGTGCGTCCGCTTCTCCGGCGGCCCGGTCGGGCTTTCGACGCTCGCCGTCGCGGTGGGGGAGGAGGCCGACACGGTCGAGGACGTCTACGAGCCGTACCTGCTCCAGCGCGGCTTCCTGCACCGCACCCCGCGCGGCCGCTGCGCCACGGCGCACGCGTATCGCCACCTCGGGCTCGAGCCGCCGGCCGAACAGCCCGTACTCTTCTGAGCTGAACCCTGCGTTTAAGCGGAGCGCAATACCCTTAGCTCGCGCATGGCCCATCTCTTCATCTGCCCCAACTGCGGCCAGCGGACGACCGCCACGGAGCGCACCGCCGGCTTCCGCAACCTGCCGAAGGGCTGCTCGAAGTGCGGCTTCGGATTCCTCTTCGAGCTCCTCGACGACTACTATCCGGCGCCCAACGCCGCGTTCTTCGTGTGCGACCACGAGGGCCGGATCATCGGCTGCGGCCGCGGCTCCCGCGAGCTGACGGGCCTGTCCGACGAGAAGGTCATCGGGCGCCCGGTGCGCGACGTCCTCGGGCTCGACTTCGCCGGCGGCGAGGATCACGTCGGCGTGGTGCTCGAGTGGGGCGTCCGCCAGCTCGGCAAGCCCGTGACGGTCAACGCCGAGGGCGACCTGCCGGCCAAGGCGGTCGCCGATCTGTTTCCGGCCTACGATGACGACGGCGGATTGCTCCTGATCCTCACTCCGTCGAAGTAGCGCGACTTCTTCCCCCCCACCGTTCGCCAATGTCCGACCGCCGCCGCAACCTCTTCGTCCTGCTCGTCGTCCTCGGGCTGCTGGCGGCGTCGCTCGCGGTCGTGCTGCCCAACGTGCCGCCGCAGAAGGAGACGAAGCTCGGGCTCGACCTCCAGGGCGGCGTGCAGCTCGTCTACGAGGCCCGGCCGACCAAGCAGCAGCCCACGGTCACGGCCGACGGCCTCCAGCGGTCGCTCGACATCATGCGCGAGCGCGTCGACCAGTTCGGCGTCGCCGAGCCGGAGCTCCTGCGCTCCGGTGAGAACCAGATCGAGGTCAACCTGCCCGGCGTCGACGACGCCGATCGCGCCGCCCGCCAGGTCGGGACCACGGCCCAGCTGTACTTCTACGACTGGGAGCCGAACCTCCTCGACGAGGACTGCCGGACGAACCCGGAGCTCGTCAACGGCGGCCAGACGCCGATCACGGGCCTCTACGAGGCGGTCAGGCGCGCGTCCACCTGCGACGGGCAGGTCGACCGCAACAACACGACGAGCGGGCCGATCTACTACGCGTTCGACCGCGTCTCGCACCGGCCGCTGAACGACGGGATCCCGGAGGAGGACCGCGCGGCCCTGCGCGAGGACCTCGCGGACGCCGGCCGGCTCGACCGCGCGCAGATCCTCGAGGTGCCCGAGGGCATCATCGTCGTCCGCAACGAGGACCAGCGCGCGCCCGAGCAGCAGCGCGGCGAGCTCGACCAGTGGTGGGTCCTGCGCGACAACCCCGTCCTCAGCGGGACGGACATCCGCAACCCGGAGCAGACGTTCGACCAGCAGGGCGGCGGCGAGCCCATCGTCACGATGGAGTTCACGGACGAGGGCCGCCGCGCGTTCGCCCAGACCACGCGCGAGATCGCGCAGCGCGGCGCGGACAACGCGGCCATCAACGGCGGTCTCGCCGACCCGATCTCCGCCTCGCACCACTTCGCGATCCGGCTCGACAACGAGCTGATCTCGACGCCGTTCATCAACTTCCGCGAGAACCCCGACGGCATCGACGGCGAGACCGGCGCCCAGATCTCCGGCGGGTTCACGATCACGAGCGCGCAGGACCTCGCGAACCTTCTGAAGATCGGCGCCCTGCCGCTGCGGCTGGAGCTGATCTCGCGCTCGCAGGTCTCCGCCACGCTCGGCCAGCAGGCCCTCGACCAGGGCCTCGTCGCGGGCCTGGCCGGCTTCGCGATCGTGGCGATCTTCCTCATGGTCTTCTACCGCGTGCTCGGCGTCATCGCCACGCTCGCGCTGTTCGTCTACGCGCTGTACCTGTTCGCGCTGATCAAGCTCATCCCGGTCACGCTGACGCTGCCCGGGATCGCCGGCCTCATCCTCACGATCGGCGTCGCGGCCGACGCGAACATCGTCATCTTCGAGCGCGTCAAGGAGGAGATCCGCGCCGGGCGCTCGATCTCGGCGGGCATCGCGCAGGGCTACAAGAAGGGCTTCTCGACGATCGTCGACGCGAACATCGTCACCCTGCTGGTGGCCTTCATCCTCTTCATCCTCGCCACGGCGGGGGTGAAGGGCTTCGCCTTCGTGCTCGGGATCGGCACGCTCGTGTCGCTGTTCACGGCGGTCCTCGCGACGCAGGCGATCCTGCTCACGATGCGCAACTCGCGCGCGCTGCGGCGCCCGTCGGCGCTCGGCGCGGGCAAGAAGCGCAAGCCGATCAC
>DATMVH010000122.1:0-7747 GCA_035563395.1 Solirubrobacteraceae bacterium | reverse complement strand
CGCGCCCTCGCGCTCGGCCGCGGGGAGCGTGCGCTCCAGCCAGCGGACGGCGGCGGCGACGTGCGCCGGGTCGATGCGGTGCGCGGCATCGGACTCGTGGTACTCGACCGCGAAGCCGCCGCCCTCCAGCAGCGCGCGGGCGCGCCGCGCGAAGCCGACCTCCATGATCGGGTCGCGACGGCCGTGGGCGATGAACGCGCGCACGGAGGCGGCGCGCCCCAGGTCCGGCTCCCAGTTCTCGACGACGGGCACGAAGCCGGAGAAGGCGAGGATGCCGGCCGGCGCGGGGCGGTCGCCGCCCAGGCCGAGCGCGTAGCTCATCACCGAGCCCATCGAGAAGCCGCCGAACACCGTGCGCTCCGGCGGGATCCCCGTGCGCCGCCAGACCTCGTCGTGGAACGCCCCCAGCGCGTCGTAGGCCGCGCGGAACGTCTCCGGGTCGGGGTAGCCGACGCGCGGCACGACGTACCAGTGGTGGCCGGGCCGGCCGGGCAGCGCGAGCGGCGCGCGCGGGGTCACGACGTGCAGGCGCCGCCCGGGGTCGAGCGCGTCGGCGACGGGCAGGAGGTCGTGCTCGTCGGCGCCGCGCCCGTGGTGGAGGACGAGGAGGCCCTCGGCGGTGCCGGCCGCCGGCCGCTCGCGGTGGACGAGCGCGCTCACGCCCGTGCCGTCTGGCGCCGGCGGGCGCGCGGGTTCTCCACCGGCGTCAGCTTGCGCTCGAGCCGCTCGCGCAGGTGCGCGTGCATGGCGGGGATGCGCAGCTCCTCGCCCAGCCGGCCGGGGTCCTCGTCGACGGCGAAGCCGGGCGACAGCGTCGCGATCTCGAACAGGACGCCGCGCGGCTCGCGGAAGTAGATCGAGCGGAAGTAGTCGCGGTCGCGGACCTCCGTGACGTGCTGCCCGGCGTTCTGCGCGCGCCGCTGCCACGCGAGGTGGTCCTCGTCGCGCGACGCCCAGGCGATGTGGTGGACGGTGCCCGCCCCCATGCGGCCTCGCTCGGCCGGCGCCGCGTCGTAGGTCCAGGTGACGTGGCGCTCCTCGCCGTCGAGCCGGTACGCGCCGCCGCCGAGGTCGGTGAAGCCGAGCGTGTCCGTCAGCAGCGGGTGGGGAGCGCCGGGGTCCGGCGCGTACGCCCGCGCGCCCTCGACGCCGAGGATCGCGTGCTCGGCCGGCACCTCCGGGTGGTCGGCGCGGAGCGGCGGATTTCCGGCGGCGACGACGAGTTCGAAGGCCAGGCCGTCGTAGTCCTCGAAGCGCAGCCGCTCGCCGCGGCGCTCCGGTGCGTAGCCGTGCCGCTCCAGCCGCTCGGCCCAGAAGCCGAGCGCCCGGTCCGACGCCACTCCGAGCTCGATCGTGTGGATCATCCCCGCGCCGGCACGACCGCGCCACGCGCCCGGGAACTCGAACCACGTGAGGATGGAGCCCGGCGTCCCCTCCTCGTCGCCGAAGTACAGGTGGTACGCGTCCGGCTGGTCGAAGTTGACCGTCTTCTTGACCATCCGCAGCCCCAGCACCTCGGCGTAGAACTCCACGTTGCGCCGGGCGTCGCCGGTGATCATCGTGACGTGGTGCAGTCCTTCGAGCCTCATCGGCGTCTCCTCCGGTCGTTCCCGAGGGGACTCTAGCAAGTAATTGCGTATGCAACTAGAATGCCCTCGGTGTGTCCGACGTGACGTCCGCCGCACGTGGCCCGCATCGGATCGGCGACACGTGGGAATGCGCCTCGCAGGAGGTGTGTCCGTGCTTCTGGCCATCACCGTGATCGTCGCAGGCGCCTTGGGCGGCGCCATCGCGATCGACCTCACCGCGCTCGTGGTCCTCGCCGCTGCCGTGCTCGCCGTCGTGGCGATCGTCAACGGCCTCCGCATGCTGTGCGGCGTCTGGTCCGAGCTGTCGACCGACTGACCGCACCCGCGCGCCGCGGGCTTCGCGCCTCGGCGGGCCGAGGGAGCAGCGCGACCGAAGCGGGTAGACCGGCACGAGCATGCCGCACCACGAGCACCACTTCCGGAACCGCAGCCGGGCCCGGGACCACCTCACAGAGACGATCGTCAGCCTCGAGTCGGCGGTCGACGCGATGACGGGCGACGACTGGATCGACGCCACCGCGCTCCTGCACGACATCTCCCTGGACATCGGCCCGCGGCTGGCGCGGCTGCGGACGGCCGCCTCCGAGCGGTTCGACGCGTACTCGCGCCTCGAGGACTTCGCGGTCGTGTCGCTCGCGCACGCCGGCGGCCGCGGGTTCACCCCCGCCGGCATCGGGGACCGCCACACCGGCACGACCGAAGACGATGTCCGCCGGCGAGCAGCCCTGGCGCGCCGCCTCGGCCTCGAGCTCCGCCCACGGGAGCCGCGCGCGCCGCGCGCGCCACGTCTGCAGGAGGCCCCGCCGGCCCTTGTCGGTTCCGGGCATCGAAGCGTCTCGCTTCTCGCGGCTGTGGGCGCCTCCGGGGCTACCCGCGAGAACGAGCGGCGCGCTCGCCGATGGTCGATACCCGACCTCCGCCGCGCTCGCCCTCACGGTCGCGGAAGCCGGCGCAGCGTCGGCGTCAGCGGCAGCACGGGCGTCCGCTGGTGGCGCGGCCGCGGCGGCAGCGAGGTCACGACGTCCGGCTCGTGCCGGGTCTTGTCCTCGTGGTCCAAGGCGGCGACCAGCGCCCGCGGCGCGAGCGAGAGCATGGGGCTGGAGAACACCCGCCCTGCCTCGCTCGCGCACACCGGACAGGCGATCGACGCCGGCGCGGTCCCGATCGGCAACATCACGTCGAACGCGCCGTCGCGCTCGCACCGGTACTCGTAGATCGCCACTTCAGCGCTCCTAGTTCGGCGTCCGCGGGACCGGGATGCCCTGGGTCACCTGATGCGGCGGCCCGCCGGGCGCGACGTCGAAGTCGAAGATGCGCCGCGGGATGTACACCGTCGCGCACGAGTTCGGGATGTCCACGACGCCCGAGAAGCGCCCCTCGATCGGCGCCGACCCCAGGATCATGTAGGCCTGGATGTCGGAGTAGCCGAACTTCATGAGGTAGTCGATCGCGTGGTGGCAGGCCCGCTCGTACGAGAGCTGCGCGTTCAGGTAGTGCTGGCGGCCGGAGAGGTCCACGGACACGCCCGAGAAGGCGATCCACTCGGAGTACTGCGGGTCGCGCAGGCCCGGCATGAAGATCGCGTTCTCCGAGACGCCGAAGGTCTCCATCCCGCCCTTGATCACGTCGACGTGCAGGTCCATGAACCCGCCCATCTCGATCGCGCCGCAGAACGTGATCTCGCCGTCGCCCTGGGAGAAGTGCAGGTCGCCGAAGGACAGGTTGGCGCCCTCGACGAACACCGGATAGAAGACCCGCGTCCCTGCGGTGAAGTTCTTGATGTCCTGGTTGCCGCCGTTCTCCCGGGGCGGGGCGGTGCGCGCCGCCTCCGCCGCGACCCGGTCGAAGTCGTCGCCCTCCAGGCTGCCGAGGATCGCGCTGTCCGGCAGCGGCGGGAGCGCGAGCGGCGGCACGCGGTCGGGGTCGGTCGCGATCAGGTCGGTCTCGCGCTTCGTCCACTTCGCGAGCAGCTCCGCCGACGGAGCGGTGCCCATGAGGCCCGGGTGGTGGATGCCCACGTAGGAGCATTCGGGGATGTGGCGTGACGTGGCGACGTCGCCCCGGAAGTCCCAGATCACCTTGTAGGCGTCCGGGAAGCGGTCCGTGAGGAAGCCGCCCCCGTTGGACTTCGCGAAGACGCCCGTGTAGCCCCAGCCCATGCCGGAGTACGGGCCCTCGTCCTCCTGGTCGCAGGCGTCGATCTCGAGGATGTCGACCACGAGCAGGTCACCGGGCTCGGCGCCCTCGACCCGGAACGGACCGCTGAGGACGTGCACGCCCGGGAGCGGCGCGTGGCGGACGTCGTCGGCGGAGTCGTCGTTCTTGATCGCGCCGTCGAACCACTCGCGGCAGTCGGCGCGGAACACGTCGCCGGGCTTGACGCTGACGACCGGCGGGATGTCCGGATGCCAGCGGTTGTGGCCGACGTGCTTCTGCTCGGTGAACTTCTTCGTGTTGTCCAGCGGGAAGAGGTTCTTCGGCATGCAGCTCCTCCAGTCGATGGGTGACTACTAGGCCGGCACGGCGGCGCGTCCGACGCCTTCGGTGTCGCGCACGCCCCGCAGGTGCTCCTCGGGCGTGGTGATGTCCTCGACGGCGACCGGCTCGAGCTTCGTCGACGCGCCCTTCAGCAGCACGAACGCCAGCGTCGCGAAGCAGAACGGCAAGGTCAGGGCGGGCAGGCCCCACGGCAGGAAGAGCGTTCCGATCGCGCCGAAGAGCAGCGCCGCCAGCACGGCGCAGGCGACGGCCAGCACGCCCGTCCTCACGGTGAGCACGAAGAAGACGCCGCCGATCGCCAGCGCGGCGTCGAACGAGTTGAACCCCCAGAGCCCGTTGTAGATCGCCACGCCGCTCGCGCCGACCGCGAGGCCGGTGAGCATGCCGACGGTCGATCCGACCAGGGCGAAGATCGCCGCGATCCGCGAGCACACCGCCAGTCCGACGACGATGATGATCCCCGCCACGACGCTGTTCGCGAAGAACAACTGGCTGATGCCGCGGAAGATCGCGTTGAGGATGCCCTCGATGTTGTTGGCGGACGCCGCGTCCGCCGCGGAGCGCAGCGTGTTGCTGACGGACCCCGACGTGACCTGCGCGTCCGCGGGCGCGACGAGGCCGCCGAGGCGGCCGTTCGCGTAGTTCAGCGCGCCGATCAGGAACATCAGCGTCATGAAGTTGAAGGCGAGCGTGAACGGCGGCACCTTCCAGGCGCCGATGAACACGTTGGCCAGCGCGGCGTGCAGGACCGTCGACAACGCCGCGCCCAGGGCGATCCACACCATCACCACGCCGTCCCAGTCGGGCTGCAGGAACAGCGACATGCCGGCGCCGACCAGGATGCCGTTGAAGCCGAACAGCCCCGCCCGGATCGCCCCCCGGTCCATGCCGAGGGCGATCGCCGTGAGGGTGGAGACGACGAGGCCGAGCACGCCGGCGAAGCCCAGCCACGCCTCTGCCACGAACATCGCGACGACGATCGCCAGGCCCGTGACCGGGTTGTTCATGAAGCACACCTGACCGACGCCGCGCAGGCACGAGTCGACGAACGCCGCCGGCGGGTTGCCGTCCACCCGCGCGGCCCACGCCGGCATGGTGCCGTCGAGGGAGAGCGACGCGGACGAGGCGGCGGGACCGGCCGTGTCGGTGGGATCGAGGCTCATCGGGACGCGGACCTCCCTTCCCTCGTGGGGACACCATCGACCCGGCTCGCTCATCGCCCGTGAGCCGATCGAGCCCGGGTCCAGGACGCGCCGCGACAGGGCGATCACGACGTCCGGCGTGCTGCGGACGCATTCAACGCCGGTCCGCGCGAGGGTGTCAAGGCCGTGAAAGCAGCGCTTCACGCCCGCGGCGCAGCCGCTTTGCGGTGCATTGCGGCCCGCCGGGGGATGCCACGCGCTGCGCCCGGCGCACCCGTTCATGGCATGCTGCCGAGGGGATTAGCGGTGCTTGAGCGTGACTGAGTCCGAGCCGGGGATCAGCACGGGCCTGGACCCGCTCGATGCCGTGCTCGGCGGCCTCTACTGGGGCGACAATGTGGTCTGGCAGCGCGACGGGGTCCCGATCGAGCCGCTCTACCGGGCCATCGCCGGCCAGGCACGGCTGTTCGAGACGCAGGTCGTCGTCTCGCTCGGCACCGCGGTGAACACGTACGGCATCCCGGGCCTGGCGGTCGTCGACGCCTCGCCGGGCGGGGAGCTCGTCCCGCCCGGCGAGCTGCTGCGCGAGGTCCGCCGGCTGTGCCGGGGGGCGAGCCGCCGGCTCGTCCTGTTCGAGTCGCTGGACACCATGACGCGGTCATGGGGCCCGGCGGGCACGCGCGAGTTCTTCACGCGCTGCTGCCCGCTGCTGCTGGAGGCCGGCGCGGTCACCTACTGGTGCATGAGCGCCCGCGACACCCCCGCGGCACTGCGCGACGCCGTCGTCGGGACCGCGCAGATCGTCCTGCGCGTCGACGAGCGCAGCCTGCAGGTGGTCAAGGCCGAGGGGCGCGGAGACGCGGCGATCGGCACGGTGCTGCATTGGCGCGGCGACGCGGGGTATCCGGTGCTCGCGCCGCCCGAGATCGTCGACCGCGTGGCCGCCTCGCTCCGGGCGATCCGCCACACGCGCGAGCTCAGCCAGCACGACCTGGGCGACATGGCGGGGGTGACCGCGAGCGCCATCTCGCAGGTGGAGCGCGCCGAGCGCGGGCTCTCGCTGGCCACCGTCGTGCGCCTCAGCTCCGCGCTCGGCGTCACGATCGACGATCTCCTCCACGGCGAGGATCCGGGCTACCGGATCGGCCGCCGCGCGGGCGATCCGCGCCACGGCATCACGCACACGGTCACGCTGCTCGAGGACACCGGCCCGAGCCTGCGGGTCGACCTCGTCCACCTCGCGCCCCGCGAGCGCGGCGGACCGCCGCCCGACACGCACGGCACGGGCATCGTCGCGGTCGCCTCGGGGCTCGTCCAGGTGACGGTCGGCGACCAGAAGCCGACGATCCGCCACGGCGAGGTGCTCGTCGCCGCCAGCGAGCGGATCGCGGCGTGGCGCAACGTCGGGCGAACCGAGGCCGTCGCGTTTTGGATCGCGACGACCGAGCCCCGGCGCTTCTCCTGAGCGGCGAACCCCGCCGCGCGCCTCACGGCGCGCCGAGCAGCACCGTGACGATCTCGAACGGGCGGTAGGGCACGAGCACGTCGGCCCCCTCCACGTCCGCGTCGGCGAGCGGGTCCTCCAGCAGGTTCGCGAGGCGCGCGCCCGCGAACGGGATCCCGACGCGCAGGCGCGCCGTGCCGCGGCCGCCGTGGGCCTCGTAGAGCCGCACGACGAGGTCGTCGCCGTCCTCGGCGCGCTTGACCGTGTCGATCACCAGCCCCGGGTCGCCCGACGCGAAGAACGACGCGCCCGCGGCGGCCGCGCGGCCCCGCAGGAGCGGGGCGCCGAAGCCGCGGGCCTCCGCGGTGACGCCCGCGTCCTGCCATCCCCCGGCGTGCGGGAGGACCGCGAAGGCGAGCGCGTGGCGGCCCACGTCCGCCTGCGGGTCCGGCCAGCGCGGCGACCGCAGGAGCGTCATCCGCATCTCCCCGCCGCGCACGGACCACCCGTACGTCGCCGCGGACAGCAGGGCGACGCCGAAGCCGTGCTCGGAGAGGTCGGCGAAGCGGTGGCCCGGGACCTCGAACTGGGCGGCCTCGCGCCGGGTGGAGGCGTGCGTCGGGCGCTCGACCACGCCGAACTGCATCTCGTAGGTCGCCCGCGGCGCATGGACGGCGACCGGGAAGCGCACCTTGAGCGCGCGGCGGTCCTCGTGCCAGTCGATCTCGCAGTGGAACTCGAGCCGGCGCGCCTCGGCGTCGAGCCGGACGAGCTGGAGCATCCGGCTCCGCGCGCCGATCGGGCGCTCGAGCGCGAGCTCGCCGCGCAGCGGGTCGGCGCGGACGACTTCCGCCGCCGCCGCTCCCGGCACGTCGGCGCGCGTCTCGAGGTGGAACGGGTCGAGGTCCCACGCCTCGTAGTTCGTCGGGCGGTCCTCGTACAGCTCGAGCACGTTGCCCGGCGCGGCGAGCGCCTCGCGCCCCGTCGCCCGGTGGACGAGCGAGCGCAGCGCGCCGTCCGCGCCGATCACCGCGCGCAGGTGGCGGTTGGCGAGCGCGAAGCCGCCGTCGGCC
>DATMVH010000121.1:0-6708 GCA_035563395.1 Solirubrobacteraceae bacterium | reverse complement strand
GGCGTGGCCTCGCGCACCGGCTCCATCCGCCGCCGCGACTCCGTCCGGCGCAGCGGGCGCGTGGCCTCCGTGCGCTCGAGCATGCGCGTCGCCTCGGTCTCGTCGACCGCGCGGGTGGCCGCGGTCGGCTCCGGGACGGCGCCGCGCAGGCCGTCGGCGAGCGCCCGCTCCAGCTCGGCGGCCTCCTGCCAGCGCTCCGCCGGGTCGCGGGCGAGCGCGCGCTCGACGGCCATCGAGAGCCCCAGCGGGATCGCGGGATCGAGCTCGTGCAGCGCCGGCGGCGGCCCGGCCTCCTGCTGGCGCGCGAGATCGGTCAGCGACGCGGACTCGTACGGCAGCCGCCCCGCGAGCAGCTGGTAGGAGACGACCCCGAGCGCGTAGACGTCCGACTGCGGGCCGGCGGGACGCCCGCGCGCCTGCTCGGGGGAGAGGTAGGCCGCCGTGCCCAGGACGGAGCCGACCTTCGTGATGTCGGACTGCTCGGCGGCCTTGGCGATCCCGAAGTCGGCGAGCTTCACCTGCCCCGCCTCGTGGCCGCGCAGGAGGTTCCCGGGCTTGACGTCCCGGTGCACGACGCCGTTGCGGTGCGCGTAGGCGAGCCCGCGGCACGCCTGCGTGAGGATGTCCACCGCGTCCGCGGGCGCCACGCGCCCGTGGTCGCGCAGGATCTCCGCGCAGCTCGCCCCGTCCACGTACTCCATGACGATGTACTGGCGCCCCGAGCGCTCGTCCGTGCCGAAGTCGTAGACCTGCACGATGTTCGGGTGGATCAGGCGCGCGACGGCGAGCGCCTCGCGCCGGAAGCGCGACACGAAGTTCCGGTCCTCGGCGAGGTGCTCGGCGAGCAGCTTCACGGCCACGTGGCGCTCCAGCCGCGTGTCGAAGGCGAGCTGCACGGTGGCCATGCCGCCGACGCCGAGGCGGCGTTCGAGGCGGTAGCGGTCGGCGAAGAGGCTCTGGGCGGTCATTGGTCCTCCCCAGGAACACCGCTGCCGTCCGCAGGTTCCTCGGGCGCGTCCTGGCCGCCGGTCGTGGGCGTGGGCACCGGCGTCTCCGTCGGCGTCGCCGTGGGCGCCGGGGTCTCCGTCGGCGTCGGCGTGGGCGTGGGGGTCTCCGTCGGCGTGGGCGTGGGGGTCTCCGTCGGCTCCGCCGTCGGCGTGGCCGTCGCGGCGGCCTCGCAGTCCGTGCCGATCCGCCGCTCGAGGTGGTCCAGCCAGGCGCGCAGGTTGTCCTCGAGGTCGCGGTCGACGCGGCGCGGCAGCTCGGAGACCCGCCGCTTCGCCTCGGCGACGCGGTCGCTGGCGGCGTCGCACTCCCCGGCGGCCGTGGCGGAACCGGCCTCGTCCACGAGGGCGATCAGCTCGTCGGCGTCCTGGCGGGGGATCAGCGCGGGGTTCTCGCGCCCGCAGCCGGCCGCGAGCACGGCCGCCAGGACGGCTCCGGACAGGAGGGGGCGGAACCGCATGCGCCGATCGAAGGCTACTGTCCGTATTGGAGCCGCTCGGCAAGTGAGTCGGGCAGCCGGGCCGCCCGGATGGCCGCCTGTGCGCCCGCGATGTCGTACCGGGCGCGCCGCCACTGCGCGGTCCACGCCTCCGTGTCGAGCTCGAGCCACGCGGCGCGCGGGTCGCCGTCGCGCGGCTGTCCGGCCGAGCCCGGGTTCAAGAGCCACTCGCCGCGGCGGAGGTCGGCGACCTCGCCCTCCTTGCGCGTCGTCCCGGAGGCCGTCGAGCCCTCCGGGCGGTGGAACGAGAGCGCCACGTGGGAATGGCCGATCAGGGAGACGGAAAAGGGCGTCGCGTCGAAGCACAACTCGGCCGTGAGCCCGGAGAGGACGTACTCCCACACCGGGTCGCGCGGGGAGGCGTGGTAGAGGCCCACGCCCTCGGCGTCGCCCGACGGCCGGAGCGCGAGCAGGAACTCGCGCGTGGCGGGGGAGATGACGTCGCGGGTCCACTCCGCGGCGAGCGCCGCGCCGCGCGAGAACTCCTCCAGCGACAGGACGTCGACGACGG
Organism: Solirubrobacteraceae bacterium; assembly: GCA_035563395.1. GTDB lineage: Bacteria > Actinomycetota > Thermoleophilia > Solirubrobacterales > Solirubrobacteraceae > DASQMT01. The sequence goes on along the minus strand of DATMVH010000121.1, from coordinate 4,693 downwards.
CGAGGTCGTGGTTGCCGGCCAGGCAGACGGCGCACTCGGCCTCGGCGAGCGCCACGCACGCGTCCGGCTCGGCGCCGTAGCCCACGAGGTCGCCGAGGCACCACAGCTCCTCCACGCCCGCCTCCTTCGCGGCCGCGATCACCGCCTCGAAGGCGTGCCGGTTGCCGTGGATGTCGGAGGCGATGGCGACCCGCATGGACTTCTATTGTCTCTTCGAGTGCGCAATCCGTGGCGCCTGCCCATCGCGCTCGTCACCACGGTCGTGGTGGCCCAGGCCGCCGTGGTGCTCATGCGGCCGCGCGATCGCGGGCCCGACCCGGTGCCCGTGCCGGCCGGAGCGTACTTCAGTCCCGCCCAGATCACCCGCGCCGAGGCGTTCCGGACCGGACAGACCTGGCTGGGCGTCGGTCAGATGGCGATCGGCATCGGCGCGCTCGTGCTGCTCGTGCGGCGCCCGCCCGAGCGCCTGATGGCGCTGAAGCGGCCGGTCGTGGCCGGCGCGGCCACCGCGGCGGCCCTGGCCGTGATCGCCGGGCTCGCCCCGCTGCCGCTGCGGGCGATCGCGCGCGAGCGCGCCAAGGACGTCGGGCTGGTGACGCAGGACTGGGTCGGGTGGGCCGGCGACGTGGTCAAGGCCGAGGCGATCTCCGCGGTGTTCGCGGCGGCCGGCGGCGCGCTGCTCGTCGTGGGCATGCGGCGCACCGGACGCCGCTGGTGGATCCCCGGGGCCGCCGTCGTCGTCGCCTTCGCGGTCGTCACCACCTACGCGGGCCCGGTGGTCCTCGAGCCGATGTTCAACACGTTCACCCCGCTGCCGCAGGGGGAGCTGCGCCGCGACGTGCTCGACCTCGCGCGGCGCGCGGGGGTGGACGTCGGGCAGGTCTACGAGATGGACGCGTCCCGCCGCACGACGGCGGCGAACGCCTACGTCGGCGGGATCGGCCACACGAAGCGCGTCGTGCTCTACGACACGCTGATCGAGGACTTCACGCCCGCCGAGACCCGGCTCGTCGTCGCGCACGAGCTCGGCCACGTCCACCACCACGACCTGCGCAACGGCTTGATCTGGGTCGCCATCGTCGCCCCGTTCGGGATGTGGGCCGCGGCCGCGCTCGCCGAGCGACTGGCCCCGCGCGACGCGCCGCTCGGCCCACGCGCGATTCCCGCCGTCGCCCTCTCGCTCGCGCTGCTGCTGCCGCCGGTCACGTGGATCTCCAACCAGCTGTCGCGGGACGTGGAACGCCGCGCGGACGCCTTCTCGCTCGAGCTGACGCGCGATCCCCGCACGTTCACCGACTTCGAGCGCCGCATCACCACGACGAACGTGTCCGACCCCGACCCGCCGAAGCTCGTGCACCTGCTGTTCGGGACGCACCCGACGGCGCTGCAGCGCATCGGGCAGGCGGAGGCGTTCGCGCGGGAGGCTACGGATCCGGGCCGGGCCGGCGCGGCGCCGCCTCCGGCAGGCCCTTGATCCCCTCGCGGGTCGTCCAGCGCGACCAGTCCTCCTCCAGCGCGTCGATCAGCTCGCGCATGAACTGGGCCGACAGGTTCACGCGGCCGACGACGACGCCGGGCATCTCGCCCTCCTCGACCTGGTGGTCGACACGGGCGAAGGTGATGGTGAACTCGTAGTCGGAGTGCGAGACCTGCGCGAAGTTCGCGTACGTCCCGGCCATCTGCTCCGGGGCGATGTGGAGGTTGATGCGGCGCTCGGGCGCGTCCCCCGGCATCGCTCGTAGTATCGCAGGACGTGCGGTACACGGTGGTCGCCGTCGGCCGGATCCGGCCGCCCTTCGCGGACGACGCCGAGCACTACGGGACGATGCTCTCGGGGCACGCGAAGGTGGACGTCGTCGAAGTCCGGGACTCCGACCAGGTGGAACGCCGCATCCCGCCGCGCAGTCATCGCGTTCTGCTCGACATCGCCGGCCGCGCGTACTCCTCCGAGGCGTTCGCGCGCTGGCTCGAGGACCGGCGGATGGCCGGCCGGGACGTCTGCTTCGTGATCGGCGGGCCGGCGGGGATCGCGCTCGAGCGCTGCGACGAGCGGCTGTCGTTCGGGCCGATGACCCTTCCGCACCAGCTGGCCCGGGTCGTCCTGCTCGAGCAGCTCTACCGCGCGCACAAGATCCTGGCGCGCGAGCCCTACCATCTCTGACCGCACCGGGAACGCTGCCATCATCGATCGCGTGACACCACTCGACGACCTCCGCGCCGCGGTCGAGGCGGCGGCCGGCGACCTCCGGGGCAACGGCGGGGGAGACGGTGGTGCGCGGCCGACGCTCGAGCGGCCGAAGAAGGCGGGCTTCGGGGACTACTCCACGAACGCGGCCCTGCTGCTCGCCCGGACGCTGGGAGAGCCGCCGCGGGCGGTCGCCGAACGACTCGGCGACGCGCTGCGCGGCCGGCTGGCGGAGCGGGTCGACCGCGTGGAGGTCGCCGGCCCGGGATTCCTCAACCTCTTCCTCGCCGACGCGTGGTACCTCCGCGCGGTCGACGACGTGCTCGCCGCGGGCGAGGGCTTCGGCGCCGCGGAGGCCGGGCCGGGCGAGCGCATCCAGATCGAGTTCGTCTCGGCCAACCCGACCGGCCCGCTCACCGCCGCCAGCGGCCGCCACGCGGCGTTCGGCGACGCGCTGGCGCGCATCCTCGAGCTCGCGGGCAATCGGGTCGACCGCGAGTACTACTTCAACGACTCGGGCGGGCAGGTCCAGCGGCTCGGCCAGTCCATCCGCGCCCGCGCGCGCGGCGAGGCCCCGCCCGAGGACGGCTACCACGGCGAGTACGTCGCCGAGCTCGCGGCGGAGATCCCGGGCGCCGCGGACCGGGAGCCGGCGGAGCTGGCCGCGGCCGGCGTCGAGATCATGATCGCGCGGATCCGCGCGACGCTCGACCGCTACCGGGTCCGCTTCGACCGCTGGTTCCTCGAGGCGACGCTCTACGAGGGCGACCCGAGCCCGTGGGACCGCGCCCGCGCGAGGCTCGCCGAGGCGGGCCTGTCGTACGAGGCCGACGGCGCCCTGTGGCTGCGGGCGACCGACCTCGGCGACGACAAGGACCGCGTGCTCGTCCGCTCCACCGGCGAGCCGACGTACTTCGCCGCGGACGTCGCCTACCACTGGGACAAGCTCGCGCGCGGCTACGACCGGCTGGTCAACGTCCTGGGCGCCGACCACCACGGCTACGTCGCCCGCCTGAAGGCGGCCGTGGCCGCGGTCGGCGCCGACCCCGGTCGCCTCGAGGTCCCGATCCTCCAGTTCGTCCACGTGGTGGAGGGCGGCGAGCGGGCCTCGATGTCCAAGCGCCGCGGCGACTTCGTCACCCTCGACGAGCTGATCGAGGAGATCGGCGTCGACGCCACGCGCTGGTTCATGCTCTCGCGCTCGCACGAGTCGACCGTCGACCTCGACCTCACGCTGGCGCGGGCGCAGTCAAGCGAGAACCCCGTCTACTACGTGCAGTACGCCCACGCCCGCATCGCCTCCATGCTGCGCAAGGCCGGCGCGGAGCGCGTGGAGGCCGCCCTCGCGGCGCCGCGCAAGGGTCTCGCGCTGGAGCCCGCCGAGCGGGAGCTCGTGCGGCGCCTGCTCGCGTTCCCGGCCGAGGTCCGCGAGGCCGCCGACCGCCGCGCGCCGCACCGGATAGCCGCCTACGCGCTCGAGCTGGCGCAGGTCTTCACCGCGTTCTACCGCGACTGCCGGGTGGTCGGCGCGGAGCCCGAGGGGCTGGAGTCCTTCCGGATCGCCCTCAGCGTGGCCACGCAGCGGGTGATCGCCCGGGCGCTCGGCCTGCTCGGCGTCTCCGCGCCCGAGACGATGTAGTCCGCTCCGCGCGGCCTACAGCTCGCCGAAGACGTTCAGCCCGACCGAGTCGAGCGCCTGCTGCGCCTCCGTGTTGAGCCGCGTGAGCTCGCCCGTGAGCAGGAGGACGCCCATCGCGACGAGCACGACGCCGGAGACCGCGGTGACGATGACGTAGCGGTCGCGCAGCCACCGGAACGCGCCCCACGCGCGCGTGAAGGCCACGGCGGTGAGCAGGAACGGGACCGCGAGCCCCGCCGAGTAGAACAGCAGCAGGACCGCGCCCGCGCCGACGGTGTCCTGCACGGAGGCCGCGGTGAGGATGGAGCCGAGCGTCGGGCCGACGCACGGGGTCCACGCGAAGGCGAACGCCGCGCCGGCGATCAGCGGGCCGCCCGACCCGGCGCGGCTGATCAGCGCGTCCGGGCGCCACTCGCGGTTGAGCCTCGGCACGAACGGCGTGAGCACGAACAGCACGCCGAGGGCGATGATCACCGCGCCGGCGACCTTGTCGAGCGTCCCGCGCGAGTCCTGCAGCGCCGAGCCGAGCCCGGTCGCGGTCATGCCGAGGGCGACGAAGACGACGGTGAAGGACAGGCAGAAGACGATCGCCGGCAGCAGCACCTTGACGGGCGAGCGCTCCCCGCGCTGCAGCTCGGCGACGCTCACGCCGGAGACCGCCGACAGGTAGCCGGGAACGAGCGGCAGCACGCAGGGCGAGATGAAGGAGACGAAGCCGACCGCGAAGGCGGCGATCACCGTGGTGTCGACGCCTCCGGTCACCGCCGCGCCCGCCCGGGATCGAAGGCGGCGAGCTCGGCGTCGAGCCGGCGCGCGTCCGCCGGGTCGAGGCCGTCTCCGGAGGCCCCCGCCCCGGCGGGGCCGGCGGC
>DATMVH010000120.1:0-9048 GCA_035563395.1 Solirubrobacteraceae bacterium | reverse complement strand
GGATCCCGGGGCGGGGGCCGCCTCCGGGCCCTCCTCCGCCATGGCCGGCGACAGCGGCGTCGCGCCGGGCGGCGTCTCGTCGCCTGTCATGACTCAGGCCTCGCGCGGCCGCGCCGGCAGCCGGTCGTCGTGCTCGGGCGCTTTCGTGGCGATCATCGCCCGCGACTCTACGGCCCGGTGCGGCGGCCGCTACGCCACCGTGCCGCGAGCGCGACCGTGTCCGAGCCCGCCGGCCGCCGCCTCGGCGCGCCGTGGCGTCATGTGCTCACGCGCGACGCCCGGCATCGTCATCGGCTCGGGGTCGCCGTCGGGGATGCGGTCGCGGCGAGCGTGGAGGTGCGTGTCGGCGTGGTCGCGCTCTCAGGAGCCGCCGGATCGACTTTCTCGTCGATGGCGGCTGCCGCGGCGGCGATGAAGAGCAGGACGACGAGGGCGATCAAGGCAGTGGTCCGGTCGCCGCTACGGCGTGCCGCCGGCGGGCGCGCCCCCGCCTGCGCTCCGGCGGCCCTGGCACGGTCGATGGCGTCGAAGGACAACGCGGTCCACGCGTACAGAAGGCACAACAACGCACCGACCACACACGCGATCGCGACCACCTGCAGCATGGCAACGCCTCCTCTTCTTGTGGAGGGAGTTCTTCTTCATACGCCCTACTCGTCCGCCTACGCTGCGCGCCGGGCATCCGGCGAGCGCCAGGTGCCTTCGTTGCTGACCGCCCACCAGATGCTCACCGAAATGAGCATCGCCACGGCGACGATCAACACTCGCCACGCCGAGTTCCCGCTGCCCTGCAGACCGCCGAGGAAGTTGCCCGTGAGCGCCACTGCCACCGTGACGACCGTCAGCGCAGTGAGCCCTCCGAGGATGACGCTCGTGCGCCGGACTCGATCCGCCTCGGCACGCTGGACAGCACGCTCCGACACACGCCACAGCAGTTCGCCTTTGCGCTCGACCGTCTCGACGAGCTCGTCGAACTTCTGCACGGCGGCGATCGCCTGCCACATCGCGACCTCGTCGCCACCACGACTCACCGGCATGCTTTCGAGCCGCCTTCGCAGCTCCATCACCTGCTCGTAGTAACCGAACAGGCGGTCCGCGTCGCGCTCGCGGTCCTTGAGTCGGCGGCCCTCGTGCCACCTGCCGCGAATCAGCTCTTCACCGAGCGCTCGGTCGAGGTGCATGTACAGGGCGAAGTACGCCCAATGGTCCTCCAGGAGCTGGCGTGGGACTTCGAACGCCTCGGTGCGTCCCGGCTCGGCCGCGATCACGCTCCAACTCACGCCGGGGAGGAACCGGCCACCCTGCAGCCCCATGGAACGACGGAACGGTGGAGCAAGCTGACGCGCTGTACTCAGCACTTTCTCACCCTCGTACATGAGCACCGGGTGGAGCCACAGCAGGCGTCCGTAGTCGTCGATGGTCTTGCCCTTGGACCTGATGGCCGGGTGCAGCCACAGGAACCGTCCCCAGTCGTCGCCACCGCCGCCGTCGTCCGCATCGTCCAGCGGGTCGGAGAAGCTGTCGAGCCACGGGTCGACCGCGTCACGCGCGAAGCCGGACTCGAACGCGTCGAAGTAGTGCGACGCGGTCGTGGCAGCGAGGTGCTGGGTGAGTGTAGTGACGGGCGACTTGGACGCGAGGGCGGCGAGGTCCTTCACGGCTTCCGCGGTCGCGGGCTTGACCCAGGAGCGCGGCAGGCGAACGGAGACGTCGACGGCGGCGACCGCCATGCCAAGGTCGTAAACCTTCACCTCGAAGCTGGTGATGAGACACGACTGCGGGCCCCACCCGCGCGCGCGCGTCGGCCACCACGGCGGTGCGTCGTTGGTGAGCCACTGCCGATTGGCATCCTTCACGTCAGCATCTTCAGCGAAACCGCTCCACGTAGCGTGGAGCAAGGGCACCGCATCGGTGAGCCCGCCGCCCCCGGAGAACGTCGGCGATGGAGTCTCACGCGGAGCTTGCCGCCATCCCGGCCCGCCCAACTGGACGAGCTTCTCACCGTGACGACGCTGCAGGTCGCTGTACTCCCCCATGCGGGTCTGGACCGGCGGACCGGCGAAGAAGGCTGCGGTGAAGGCAACCGTCAACGACATGTCCGTTCCCGTCAGCACACCCGGGGCCACGGTCATGGCCTCCGCAGGACGACGACCGTCACCGGCCGACCCTACTGGCGCCGGTGATGCACGGTGATGCCCGGCGTCAGGATTCGTCCCATGGCGCGCTCATTCGACGCCCGCGCGTCGTTCGGATGAAAGCGGCCCAGTAGATGACGAGCGAGATCAGGGCCGCGACGCCGACGACGGCGACGCGCACCCACGTCGAGTTGAGTCCAGGCGACCTGGATCCGAGGAAGGTGCCGATGAGCGCCACCGCCACCGTGACGACGGTCAGCACGGTCAGCGCGCCCAGGATGTCGCCAAGGCGACGGGTGCGGTAGGCAGTGGCCAACTCGACGCGACGCTTTGCCACCTTCTCGAGGACGTCCAGCTTGCGCTCGACGCCGTCCACCACGGGCTCGAAGCGCTGGACGCGCGCGATCGTCTCCCAGATCGCCATCTCGTCGCCACCGAGCGCGCTGAGGTGCGTGTCGAGCCGCGCGCGTGCCGCCATCACGCGCATCGAGTGGGCGAAGACCTCGTCAGCGTCGTCCTCGAGCTGGTCCAGCGAGGCAGACCCGCCCCACCGCCGCTGATTGAGGAGCAGGAGCAGGCCGCGGTCGATAGTCATGTAGAGGGCGAAGTACGCCCAGTGCAGCTCGGTCAACTCGATGGCCGCTTGCTTCGACTTGATGGCGACCCGGGAGCCGGGTCTCACCACAACGGCGCTCCAGCCGATGCCCGCGGCGAAGATCCCTTCGTCGAGGCCGATCAGCTCGCAGAACGGCGGCGCGAGGCTGCGCGCGGCGGCTCGCCGGCCCACGTCTCTCTCCAGGACCAGGATCGGATGCAGCCACAGCAGCCGGCCGTGCTCGTCCGGCGGGCGATGCGCCCCCGCGTCCTCGAGCGCGTCCAGCGTCGCGGCCGGGAGCCAATCGCCCTGTAGCTCCTCGGGCGTAGACGTGAGGACAGCGCGCCCGTACTGCCGGGCGGCCTTGGCTCCGATGTCCCGCAGCACGCCGACAAGCGGCGATGTCCCGCCGTTCTCGTCACGGAGCCTGACGAGGCGGTTGATTGCCCGCGCGATGTCGCGGAGCGGCGTGCCGGCGGTCGGGACGACGTCGAACCATGCCGTCATGACCGCTACGCCGACGTCGTAGACGACGATGTCGAGGCTTCTCGGCCTCGCCTCGCGAACCTCGTCGGGCAGAGCGCGGCGATTCGGGTCGACCTGCGCCCTGGGGTCGACCGCTCGGCTCAGGAACGCCAGGTCGTCCGCGCAGTCGCGCCGGGCGATCTCGAGCGGTAGGTCCTCCGTGAACCCTCCGCCGGACTCGAAGGTGCCGCCCTCGCGCCGGCGGAGGTCCGCGACCCGCCACTCCGGCCCTATCAGGCTGCTCGCGAGCGCGCGTTGCAGTTCCGCGTAGCTGTCGACGCGGGCGTCGAGGGGCCGGCCCGCGAGGAACGCGCCCGTGACGGCGACGGCCAATGCCGAACCGTCACGGCCGGCGAGCTGCTCGTCGCGCAGGGCCGAAGCCGTGTCCGGGGTCGGATCGCGCCCCACCGTGTCCGGCGTGCCGCCGGCGTCCATCGCGAAGGCGATCAGCGGCGACTCGAGCGGGTCGGGCGGGATGCCGGCTTCCGTCCGGCGCTCCATCTCCCGCTCGACGGCGGCGACGGCGCGCTGCATCGCGACGGCACGCTCGTCCGGCGTCTGGCAATCGGGGCAGACGTCGCCGTCGTCGAACGCGGCCCAGGGCCCCTCGACGGCGTCCGCGGCGGGGAATCGACCGGCGGCTGGGCGCTCGCGTCCACACCGCACGCACCGCTCACCGGCCATCGCCGAAGGCTATCCGCAACGAAGCGTGCCGGTTTTGCGCGAATCCGGCTGTTGTGCTGGCATCTGCCGTGATCCCGCCCGCGAGCCTGTGCCGAAGGGCGCCGCGAATGACCGGCTATGACCCTGCCGCCTACGGGAATCGGCTCGGAGCCGACTACGACAGGATGTACCCGGCGGCGGGCCTCGAGACCGAGGCCACCGTCGACTTCCTGGTCGCGCTCGCGGAGCGGCATCCCGATCCGTCCGTGCTCGAGTTCGGGATCGGCACGGGCCGGCTCGCGATAGAGCTGCACCGCCGCGGACTGCGCGTCGCCGGCGTCGAGGCGTCGGAGCGGATGGTGCGGGCGCTTCGCGACAAGGCGCCGACCGCGGACATCGAGATCGCGATCGGGGACTACGTCTCGGCACGTGTGCCCGGATCGTTCGCCGTCGTCGCGCTCGCGTTCAACAACATCCTGGATCCACGCGGCCTCCCGGCGCAACTGGCGCTGTTCGAGAATGCCGCACGCCATCTCGCGCCCGGCGGCTGTTTCGTCATCGAGGCGTTCATCCTCGGAGAAGACGAACGCGACGGCAGCTGGACGGTGACACCGCGATACGTAGGCACCGACCATGTCGAGCTCCAGGTCGCCCGCTTCGACATCGAGACGGGCATCCTGGAGCGGACGCTCGTGCACCTCCGGCCGCAGGGAGCCGAGTTCGTGCCCGTGCGGGACGTCTATTCCGGTCCCGGCGAGCTCGACGTGATGGCCCACGTGCACGGGATGGCGCGCATCGCCAGATACGCATCGTGGTCGTATGCGCCCTTCACCGCCCGCAGCCGGCGCCACATCTCGGTCTACCAGCGGTCCTGAGCCGGCGGTAGCGTCGCGGTCGTGCGGGTCCCTCGTCTACTTCATCGCCTGCACGCTGGACGGCCGTATCGCCGACCGCAGCGGGTCGTGGGCGTTCTTCCCGCCGTTCGAGGGCCCGCACGTGGCGGACATCCTGGAGGAGTTCCCCGAGATGGTTCCTGGCCACGTCCGCGGTTCGATGGGCTTCGACGCGCCGAACCGCCGCTTCGACACGGTGCTCCGGGCCGGCGGACCTGGGAGGGCGGTCTGCCCGAGGGCGTCACGAGCCCGTACCCGCACCTGCGCCAGATCGTCGTCTCGAGCACGCTGACCGAGCCGCCCGACCCCGCCCTCGAGCTCATCCGCGACGACGTCGGCGCGCGCGTCCGAGCGCTCAAGGCCGAGCCCGGCGCCGACATCTGGCTCTGCGGCGCCGCCGCGCTCGCCGCGACGCTCGTGGACGAGATCGACGAGCTCGTCCTCAAGGTCAATCCCGTCGTCCTCGGCGACGCCATCGGCCTGTTCGCCGGGGACGTCGGCCCACGAACCGTCGAGGTGACCGAGCACCGGGCCTATCCGAACGGGTTCGCGCTCGTGCGCGGGCGGCTGCGGCGCGGCTGAGCGGCCCGACCGGGCCGGCGGGCGTCCGCGCCGGGCGTCGCTCAGCCGAGCCACGCCGTCTGTATCCGGGGGCCGAATGCACGTTGATGGAGCGCATCGCCGCCGCACCGACGCTCTCGAAGCCGTGCGGCACCCCGGCCGGCACGACGACGACGTCGCCGCCCGTGGCCTCCAGCTCGTCGTCGCCGACGGTGAACCGCACGGTGCCCTGCTCCACGATGAACGTCTCCTCGTAGGGATGGCGATGCAGCGCGGGCCCGCTGCCGGGCGGGTTGAGCGCGAGGATGAAGGAGATCTGCGCGCCGTGCGCCGCGCCGTCGAACTGGCCCCGCGGGCGCTTCCCGGTAGCGCGTCGATGGCGACGACGTGGGCATCTCGGGTTTCGGACATGGGCGCGATTGGACCATGCGCAGCGCGGCCGTGTCGAGTCCTCAGAGGCGCTCGGCGAGCTCGACCAAGTCGCTCGCGACCGCGTCGTGGTCGCCCTCGGGCGCGAGGTCGGTGGTCTGGCCCGGCCCGTGCTGGGTCGGTCGCACGACGAACGCGGTCCGCAACCCGAGCGCGCCCGCCGCGCGCAGATCGTCGTTGTGGGCGGCGACCATGCACACCTCGTCCGGCCGGAGGCCGAGCGCCTCGACGCTGCGCAGGTAGACCTCGGGTTGCGGCTTGTAGGCGCGGGCGAGCTCGGCGCCGAGGATCGCGTCCCAAGGCAGCTTCGCGTGCCTCGCCAGGCCGACAGACTGCGCGATGTGGCCGTTGGAGCAGGCGGCGATGACGAACCGGGCCTTCAGGCGCGCGAGTCCCTCGATTGTGTCGGGCCAGGGATCGAGCTCGTGCCAGGCCCGGACGAGCGCCGCGCGGTCGTCGCCCGGAAGCTCGAGGCGCATGTCGTCGAGCACTCGGTCGAGCCCGGCGCGGTGCAGGGTGTCGAGGTTCACCCACGGCCGCGCCCCGCTGCGCACCGTCTCCAGCTGCGGCTGGTACTGCGCGCGCCAGGCGTCCGCCAGCTCCGGCGGCAGGCCGTGGCGCGCGGCGGCGCGGATGATGCTCGTGCGCCAGTCCACGCAGGTGCCGAAGACGTCGAAGAGCAGCGCGCGCATCGCTCCGCCGTTTGTTACCCGGCGCGGCGTGACGGCTCGCTTCACCGCTCGGTCCTCGGCCTCGGTGGCTGGCAGTCGTGCCGCATCGCGGATACGCTCGACCGCGACCGGCCGGCCGGAGAGGGAGGAGCTCGTGCACGTACGCGTCGTCAGGTTCGCCGATGTGACCGCGGAGCGGATGGACCAGCTGCTCGGTCGGCTCGACGAGGAGGGCGGGCCGCCGCCGGGCGTCCCGATCAAGGGCCTCCAGATCCTCGTCGACGAGGCGCAGCGCACCGCCGTGGTCCTGCAGCTCTTCGACTCCGCAGAGGACATGCGGACGGGCGGCGAGGTCTTCGCTGCGATGGACCCTGGAGAAACACCCGGGACCCGGGTGTCCGTCGACATGTGCGAGCTGAAGCGCGAGCTGCGCCCCTGAGTACCGGGCGACCCGCGGGTCCGCCCGACCCGTTGCGCCGACCTCACGATGCCCATGAGGCCGCCGAGCCTGCTCGGGACCGCGGCAAACTGCTCGGCAAGCGGATCCGCGGGTAACAGTTTCAATACCGTTCTTTGGCCAAGCGATGACATTTTCGGCCAGCGTCACCCTGAGCACCGATAAGCGTTAACGTAGAGTCGCGAAGCCTCAGCGCCGCCAAACGATCTTAGCTACTGTCTATGCAAACGATGAATTCCCTTACGATGAGCGATCGCGCGCCAAGTATGTCGCGCGCCTCGTGATCTCTCCTTGGGCAACCAACTTGAATTATTGTTCTGTGCCTGCAGGAATTATCGTCGTGGAAGGCAAGACGGCGCCCAGTAACTCGCCACAAAGCTGAACAAGCGGTCACGCTCGGCGTCTGCAAGGACAATGAACACGCTGCCAAGAGCAAGGGGTCGCGGAGGCCGCTTCCCAGCCGTGTAACACGCACAAGCGCTTGACACCGACCATGTAAGAACCGCGCCCGATCCCGTTCTTGAGATATTAGGGGCGAGAGACTTCCCTGAGCTGTTAGAACCGGACAAGACGGTCACGCGATCGGAAAGCCTCAGCGCGTGGAACTGCTCGAGAGTGGTGCAAAGACTGGACGCGCAGTTGTCACTCGCTGAGCGTACCGTCGAGTCGGAGGTGCTTGGTATTCGGCGACGAGCGCCGAATGGCCGCCCGGCGGAAGGGTCTCCCGACGGGGCGTGCCTGCGGAGGCCGGGCTGCCCATCAACGGTCCCGCCGGGCGGGATGCCGCAGGGTTCGAGCGCCGAGGTCGGGATGCCCGTCAGCCGCGTCATCGGCACCGGCTCGGCGGGCCTTGAACGAGCCTCGGCCGAGGAAATGCACCATGGCTCGGTATCGTCTGCCGGGCAAAGACAAGAAAAGGCCCCGATAGCGGGGCCTTCCGAGGGTGAGCGAGGGGACTCGAACCCCCGACCGCCGGGACCACAACCCGGAGCTCTACCAGCTGAGCTACGCCCACCAGGTGACTGCGGGGCCAATCTAGCAGCGGAAAGGCGGGCGGCGAAGCCGGAGCGGGTACGCAGCGGGGATGGAGCCGCGCCGCCTCGGTCCGGACCTGTCCGTGCCCGTCGTCGGGCTCGGGACATGGTCGGTCTTCGACGTCGGGCCCGCCGGCCTGCCCGGCGCCGAGCAGGTGGTGGCGACGATGCTCGACGCGGGGTCCACGCTGTTCGACACGTCGCCGATGTACGGCCGGGCCGAGGGGGTGCTCGCCGCGGCGCTCGGCGGCCGCCGGCCCGAGGCGGTGGTCGCCACGAAGATCTGGACCTCCTCCGTCGAGGAGGGCCGCAAGCAGTTCCGGCGGCAGCTCGAGCTCTACGGCGGTCGGGTGGAGGTCGAGCAGGTCCACAACCTCGTCAACTGGCGCGGGCAGCTCCGCTGGATGACCGAGGAGCGCGACGCCGGCCGGATCGACCTCCTCGGCGCGACGCACTACAGCGCGCGCGCGTTCGCCGAGCTCGCCGAGGTCATGCGGACGGGCGACATCCAGATGGTGCAGGTGCCGTACAACCCGGGCGAGCGCGCGGTCGAGGCGGGAATCCTGCCCCTCGCCGAGGAGCTCGGGCTGGGCGTCCTGGCGATGCGCCCGCTCGGCAGCGGGGGCCTCGGCGCGGGCCCGCCCGCGGCCGAGCTGCGGCCGCTCGGCGTCGAGTCGTGGGCCGAAGCGGTGCTCGTGTGGGCGCTGTCGGACCCCCGGATCACCGCGGTCATCCCCGCCACCTCCGACCCGCGGCACGCCGCCGCCAACGTGCGGGCGGCGCGTCACCCGGGCTTCGGCCCGGACGAGCGCCGGCGCGTCGAGGCCCTGTGGGAGCTGAGATAGTCCCCGGCGGCATGTCCGAGCTCGACGAGCTGCGCGCCGAGTACCGCCGGATCCTCGGCTCGATGGAGTTCGCCTACGCGATGGGGCACTCGCAGACGCTCGGGCGCGACCCGCGCCTGCAGCCCGTGCTCGACCGCGCCGACGAGCTGAAGAAGCGGATCGCCGAGCTCGAGCGGGACGCCGGCGCCTAGGCCTCGGCCGGCAGGGCGTGCCGGGGCGCGCGCTCGCGCGCGAGGGCGA